>JANNGN010000100.1:0-17754 GCA_031403895.1 Rubrivivax sp.
GCCAAAGAATTAATACGTGCTCTTGAGAAAGATGGATTCCAAGTTATTCGCCAAAAGGGAAGCCACATTATCTTACAAAAGCGCGCTCAGCTATGACGTGGGCCTGCTTCAGTACCTGTACCCCAGCGCCAAGACGACGCGCTGGAACGCGATCTACAAAGACCCCAACACGAGCGAAATCTACGGTGCGTTGACCTACGGCCCGGCGACGCTGAAGGTGTCGTACGCACTGACCAACCTGTTCGGCAACTACGACTTCGGCGCCAGAAAGAACAGCAAGGGCAGCACCTATGTTGATCTGAGCGCGTCCTTCGACGTTGGCGGTGGCGTGATGCTGGCGCCGCACGTGGGCTATCAGAAGGTGGTCCGCATCGCCAACGCCAGCTACTCCGACTATTCGCTGACGCTGAGCAAAGACTTCAGCGGCCTGGTGCCCAGCATCGCCATCGTCGGCACCGATGCCAACAAGACTTTCTATGTGCCCGGTGTGGCTGCCAACAGCAACAAGTTCCTGGGCAAATCGGGTGTCGTGGTCGGCATCAAATACAACTTCTGATTCCCCTAGGAGAAATCAACCATGAAGATGGTGACTGCCATCGTCAAGCCTTTCAAGCTTGATGAAGTGCGTGAAGCGTTGAGCGGCATGGGCGTTCAGGGCATCACGGTGACTGAAGTCAAGGGCTTCGGCCGCCAGAAGGGCCACACCGAGCTGTACCGCGGTGCGGAGTACGTGGTTGACTTCCTGCCCAAGGTGAAGATCGAGGCGGCGGTGGACGACAGCATCGTCGAACGCGTCATCGAAGCCATCGAAAGCTCGGCCCGCACCGGCAAGATCGGCGACGGCAAGATCTTCGTCACCACGCTAGAGCAGGTCGTACGCATCCGCACGGGCGAGACCGGCAAGGACGCGCTTTAAAGCCGCGCCGCATCCAAGAAGACCACACCATGAAAAAACTGATCACCATCCTTGCGACAACGCTCACGCTGGGCCTTGCCTCGCTGACCCTTGCGGGCAGTGCCGTAGCGCAGACGGCTGCGTCGGCGCCGGCCGCTGACGCGTCGGCAGCCGCTGCCGCCCCTGCAATGGCACCGGCATCGGCACCTGCCGCAGTCGCAGCCGCCGCGCCTGCATCTGCAGCCTCCGCCGCCCCGGCGCCAGTGCCCAACAAGGGCGACGTGAGCTGGATGCTGGTGTCCACCTTGCTCGTCATCATGATGGCCATACCGGGGCTGGCGCTCTTCTACGGCGGCCTGGTGCGCAGCAAGAACATGCTGTCGGTGCTGATGCAGGTCTTCGTCACCTTCTCGCTGATTTCGGCGCTGTGGTTCGTCTATGGCTACAGCCTGGCTTTCACCGAGGGCAACTCTTTCATCGGCGGCCTGGACAGGCTGTTCCTGAAGGGCGTGTTCGACCCCATGAAGGGCGAGTTCGCGATGGCTGCCACCTTCAGCAAAGGCGTGGTCATTCCCGAGATCGTGTTCGTGGTCTTCCAGGCCTCTTTCGCGGCCATCACTTGCTGCCTGATCGTCGGCGCCTTCGCCGAGCGCATCAAGTTCAGCGCGGTGCTCATGTTCGTCACGCTGTGGTTCACCTTCAGCTACGCGCCCATTGCGCACATGGTCTGGTTCTGGATGGGCCCGGATGCCTACACCGCCAAGGAAGTGGTGGACGCCACCAACGCCAAGGCCGGTTTGATCTGGCAATGGGGCGCGCTGGACTTCGCCGGCGGCACGGTGGTACACATCAATGCCGCCGTGGCTGGCCTGGTGGGTGCCTACATGATCGGCAAGCGTGTCGGCTACGGCAAGGAAGCCATGGCCCCGCACAGCCTGCCGCTGACGATGGTGGGTGCTTCGCTGCTGTGGGTGGGCTGGTTTGGCTTCAACGCCGGCTCGGCGCTGGAGGCCGGCAACAGTGCTGCGCTGGCTTTCCTCAACACCTTTTCGGCCACGGCCGTGGCGGTGCTGGCCTGGTGTGCCGGTGAGGCGCTGCTGAAGGGCAAGGCGTCCATGTTGGGCGCGGCGTCAGGCGCGGTGGCGGGGCTGGTGGCCATCACGCCGGCCGCCGGCAACGTCGGCATCGTCGGTGCGATGGTGATTGGCGCCGTCGCCGGATTTGCCTGCCTGTGGGGCGTGACCGGGTTGAAGAAGATGCTGGGCGCAGATGACACGCTGGACGTGTTTGGCGTACACGGCGTGGGCGGCATCGTCGGTGCGTTGCTGACGGGTGTGTTCAACAGCCAGTCACTGGGCGGACCGGGGCTGGTGACGGACTGGGTCACGGCGACGGTGGGGTCGGTTGGCATCTTTGACCAGTTGATCATCCAGGCCAAGGCGGTGGGGGTGACGGTGATCTGGTCGGCCGTGGTGGCGTTTGCCGCCTTCAAGATCGTGGACCTGACGATCGGGCTGCGTGTGCCGGAAGACGAAGAGCGCGAAGGCCTCGACATCACTTCGCACGGCGAGACGGCGTACAACAAGTGATATTCCGGACATCGGCCTGGGCCGTTGGCCCAGGCCGATGCCGGAATATCTCGGCTCGATCGAGCTGACAGGCCTGCGGCCTGCAGCTCATCTCGCCGGGGCACGCGCGGAGGCTTTGGCCTCCGGTTTGGTTTTTTGGCGCGTAGGATGGTGGGCTGGCTTTGACCTTTCGCTGTACCGACACATCCTATGGTTCCGCACCTCACCACCGCCCTCACCGGGCCCATCAACGAACTCGAGCAGCGCGTGCTGGAGTCCATGCCGGCCATCGAGCGCTGGTTCCGGCTGGAATGGATGGAGCACACGCCACCGTTTTATTCCTCGGTGGATCTGCGCAATGCGGGCTTCAAGCTGGCGCCTGTTTCCACCGACCTTTTTCCGGGCTGGTTCAACGTGCTGACGGCCGAGATGCTGCCGCTGGCGGTGCAGGCCGCAATGGCCGCGATCGAGAAGATCTGCCCCGAGGCGCGCAACCTGCTGCTGATCCCGGACAACCAGACCGACGACCCGTTCTACCTGAGCAGCGTGCAGCGGCTGGTGCAGATCTTCAACCAGGCCGGCCTCAACGTGCGCCTGGGCTCGGCCGACGAACGCATCACCGCGCCCAAGGCCCTGCCCATGCCCGACGGCACCGAGCTGCTGCTGGAGCCGCTGCTGCGCACGCGCGGCCGGCTCGGGCTGAAGGACTTCGACCCCTGCACGATCCTGCTCAACAACGACCTCTCGCAGGGCATTCCGCGCGTGCTGCACGGCTTGCATGAGCAGTACCTGTTGCCGCCGCTGCACGCGAGCTGGACGGTGCGGCGCAAGAGCCGTCACTTCCAGAGTTATGAAGAAGTGGCGAAGAAGTTCGCCAAGCTGCTGGGCATGGACCCGTGGATCATCAACCCGCTGCACAGCCAGTGCGGCGAAGTGGACTTCGATGCCGCCGAGGGCCTGGACTGCATCCGCAGCAACGTCGATGCGTCGCTGCTCAAGGTGCGCCGCAAGTACAAGGAATACAGCATCAACGAAAGGCCCTTCGTCGTCGTCAAGGCCGACCACGGCAACCGCGGCAGTGGCGTCATGACTGTGCGCGACGCCAAGGAACTGGACGACGCGCAGCAACTGCGCCAGCGCATGGGCCTGGCCAAGGACGGCCACGCCATCACCGAAGTCATCATCCAGGAAGGTGTGCCCAGCTACGAACGTGTACACAGCGCGGTGGCCGAACCGGTGGTGTGCATGATCGACCGCTACGTGGTGGGCGGCTTCTACCGCGTACACGCCGAGCGCGGCACCGATGAAAACCTGGGCGGGCCGGGCTCCAGCTTCGTGCCGCTGGCATTCGCCGAAAGCAGCCAGCTGCCAAGGCCGGGTGTCAAGCCGGGCGCCAGCGCGCCGAACCGCTTCTACATGTACGGCGTGATCGGCCGCCTGGCCATGCTGGCTGCGGCTTACGAGCTGGAAGCCACCGACCCCGACGCCGAAAACTACGGCTGATCAAGCCCCGGCCTGTCCCAAGAGCCCGGCTGTCCGGCGCGCGCCACAATGACGCTGCTGCGGCGCACCATCAGCCGGGCCCAGGGCGCACAATCGCGGGCCACGATGCGCACCGAATCCCGTCCTCTCAGTAAAGGTGCCCTCGCCTCGCTCACGCTCGCCGCCATCGGGGTGGTCTATGGCGACATCGGCACGAGCCCGCTGTATGCGCTGAAGGAAGTGTTCGCGCACGGCCGCGTGCCGCTGACGCCGGCCAACATCCTCGGCATCCTGTCGCTCGTTTTCTGGACGCTGACGGTGGTGGTGTCGCTGAAGTACGTGACGCTCATCCTGCGCGCCGACAACAACGGTGAAGGCGGCCTCATCGCCATGCTGGCGCTGGCTTCGCAGGCCGTGAAGGACCGCCCGGCACTGCGCACGAGGCTGTTGCTGCTGGGCATATTCGGCACTGCGATCTTCTTTGGCGACGGCGTCATCACGCCGGCCATCAGCGTGCTGTCGGCCGTCGAAGGCCTTGAAGTGGCTGCACCGGGGCTGCACCGTTATGTGGTGCCGGTGACGCTGGTGGTGCTGACGGCGCTGTTTGCGGCGCAGCGCTTCGGCACCGCAGTGGTCGGGCGTTTGTTCGGACCTATCACGCTGATGTGGTTCGTGGTGCTGGCCGTGCTGGGCGTGCCGCACATCGTGGCCAATCCGCAGGTGCTGGTGGCCCTGTCGCCGCACCATGCGGTGGGCTTCCTGCTGTCGCAACCGGGCATCGCCTTCGTGGCGCTCGCCTCAGTGGTCTTGTGCGTGACGGGTGCGGAGGCGCTCTATGCCGACCTCGGCCATTTCGGCAAGCGGCCGATCCGCCTGGCCTGGTTTGCCGTCGCCATGCCGGCGCTGCTGCTGAACTACTTTGGCCAGGGCGCGATGCTGCTGGAATTTCCGGAAAAAGCGCGCAACCCGTTCTATGAGATGGCACCCGCGTGGGCCCTGTTCCCGCTCATCGGCCTGGCCACGCTGGCCGGGGCGATCGCGTCGCAAGCGCTCATCACGGCGGCTTTTTCGGTCACCAAGCAGGCGGTGCAGTTGGGCTACATGCCGCGCCTGCGCATGCTGCACACCAGCGTGCGCGAAACCGGGCAGATCTACGTGCCTTTCGTCAACTGGGCGCTGTACGCCTGCGTGGTGGTGGCGGTGGTGCTGTTCGGCTCCAGCACCGCGCTCGCCTCGGCCTACGGCATTGCGGTGACGATCGACATGACGATCACGACCATCATGACTTTTTTCGTCATCCGCTACGCCTGGAAGCTGCCGCTGGCGCTGTGCCTCGCGGCGACCGGGTTCTTCTTTGTGGTCGATGTGGTCTTCCTCGCCGCGAATGCGGTGAAGGTGCTCGAAGGCGGTTGGTTCCCGCTCGTCATTGGCGCCGGGGTGTTCACGCTGATGGTGACCTGGAAGGCCGGGCGCAAGCTGATGGCTGAGCGCATGCGCGACGAGTCGATCGAGCTTGGCGCTTTCCTGGAATCGATTTTCATCAGCCCGCCTCTGCGCGTGCCGGGCACGGCGGTGTTCCTCAGCGCCGAGGCCGGCTCGACGCCCTTCGCGCTGCTGCACAACCTCAAGCACAACAAGGTGCTGCACGAGCAGAACCTGTTCGTCACCGTGATGCTGCACGAGGTGCCGTGGATCGGCTTCAACCGCCGCTGCCAGATCGAGCCGCTGGGCCACGACTGCTGGCAGGTGACGCTGCACTTCGGCTTCAAGAACGACCCCGACGTGCCCGATGCGCTGAAGCTGCTGCAGGGCCGGGTGCAGCTGGAAGACATGGAGACCAGCTATTTCCTCAGCCGCGACACCGTCATCCCCACCTTCGGCGGCGGCATGGCGATGTGGCGCGAAAAGCTCTTTGCCAGCATGCACCGCAACGCTGGCGCAGCAGCCGACTTCCTGAACCTGCCGACGAACCGCATCGTCGAGCTCGGCACCAAGATTGAAATCTAGCTTCAGGCCGCCAGCAGCGGGCTGAACAGCGGGTCAAGGCGCGAACGCGGCCGGTAGCCACCGACGCGGCGCGCGATCTCGGCGATGTGCTCGGGCGTGGTGCCGCAGCAGCCGCCGGCAATGTTCAGAAAGCCGGCGCGCGCAAAGTCTTCCATCAGGCCGCCGGTGACTGCCGGTGTTTCATCGAAACCGGTTTCGCTCATCGGGTTGGGAAGCCCGGCGTTGGGGTAGCAGCTGACGTAGGTGTCGGCCGCCACCTTCGACAGCTCTTCGATGTAGGGCCGCATCACGGCCGCGCCCAGCGCGCAATTCAGGCCCACCGCCAGCGGCTTGGCGTGGCGCACCGAATGCCAAAAGGCAGCCACCGTCTGGCCGCTGAGGATGCGGCCGGACGCGTCGGTGACGGTGCCCGAGATCACCACCGGCAGGCGCTCACCGGTGTCTTCCATCAACTCGTCCAGCGCAAAGATGGCGGCCTTGGCGTTGAGCGTGTCGAAGATCGTCTCCACCAGGAACAGGTCGCAGCCGCCTTCCAGCAAGCCTTCCGCCTGTTCGCGGTAGGCCGCGCGCAATTCATCGAAGCTGGTGTTGCGGGCACTGGGGTCGTTGACGTCGGGGCTGATGCTGGCCGTGCGTGGCGTGGGGCCAAGCGCGCCGGCCACGAAGCGCGGCTTGGACGGCGTGCTGTACTCGTCGGCCGCACTGCGCGCGATGCGCGCTGCGGCCACGTTCATCTCGCGCGCCAGGTGCGCCAGTCCGTAGTCTTCCTGCGCGATGCCGGTGGCGCCGAAGGTGTTGGATTCGATGATGTCGGCACCGGCCGCCAGGTACTGGGCGTGAATCTCGCGGATCACGTCGGGCCGCGTCAGCACCAGCAGGTCGTTGTTGCCCTTCAGGTCCTTCGGGTGTGCGGCCAGCGCTGCGTTGCGGAAGTCGGCCTCCCCCAGCTTGTAGCGCTGGATCATGGTGCCCATGGCGCCGTCGATGATGGCGATGCGCTGCTGCAAAATCGCGGCCAGCGCCGCGCCGCGCGTGTAAACCGTGGGATGCGTGTTCAGACCGGTGTTCATCGGGGCGGTGTGTTGATCGTTCATGCCCCAATTGTAGAAAGCTCCAGCAGCCCTGACCCATGAAGCACCTCACTCCCCGCGAGGCTTGGCAGTATCTGCAGCAGCACCCCGAAGCGCTGTTTGTCGATGTGCGCATGGAGATCGAATACCTCTATGTGGGCCATCCGCCCGGCGTGGTGCATATCGCGTGGTACGAATACCCCGAGATGCAGGCACATCCGCAGTCCTTCGTCGAGCAGGTGCGGCGCGAAGGCGGGCAGCCCGGGCGGCCGGTGGTGCTGCTGTGCCGGTCCGGCAAGCGCACGGTGGATGCGGGCCTGGCACTGGAGGCCGCCGGTTTTGAGGACGTTGTCAACGTGCTGCACGGCTTTGAAGGCGAGCTCGATGAACACTTTCAGCGCGGCCGCCTCAACGGCTGGCGGCACGATGCGCTGCCTTGGGAGCAGCTTTAGTGTCCAGTTGCACTGGCAGCTGCAAGTGTTGCCTGGCCACTTTGCTTGGGCCGCATCGGAGGCCGGCGCGGGCGCAGGCAGGCCCAAACGGCGCCTACAGTGAACGGTAGCGGCGTCGGCGTTTGCGCCGCTTCGGAAGGTTCAACTCCACGCCACCGTGGCGGCTGCTGTGTCGGCGGCTCTGGTTGCGCAGCGTGAGGTCGAGCGCCAGCATGGCCAGGATGGCGGGCACGATGGCGCCTGCCACCAGGCACAGCCAGGTGGCTCCAGCCTCACGCTGGTAGATCGAACCCACCTGCACCATCAGCGCCGCTGAAGAGGCCACCATTTCCTGGCCGGCGATGAGCGTCAGCGCCATCAAGGTCGCTGCGCTCACGCGCCACAAGGATCTGCGCGCACCGTCGCTGCTGGCGTCGGAATAGGCCAGCCACAGCGCGGCGACGAAGCCCACCGCCGTCAGCGCCGCCGCCGCCCCCAGCAGTTCAAATTGCCATTTGATGCCCGGGCGCAAGCCCGCTGCAACGATCCAGCCGACCTGCTGTGCCACCGCCACGGCGGCCAGCATCAGCCCACTGCCAATCACTGCCAGCCAGTTTTTTCTGCGCGACAGCCACCAGGCTGCGGGCAGGCAGCCAATGACCGGGCCCAGCACCAGCGCTGGCAAAGCCAGCCAGCGGTAGCCGAGCGCAAAGGCCAGCCCCTCGGCCGACATCGCCAGCACCATGGCTGAGGCCATGCCCAGGCTGAGGCCATGCCCAGGCCCAGTGCGGCGGATGCCAGCGCCACCGGGCCCAGCACAGCGCGCCAACCGACTTGCCCTTGCGTGCGCCGCAGCCAGCCGACAAAAAGATAGGCCGCCAGCCATGCCACGATGGCAGCCATGACCCACAGCAGCAGGGACGATTCACTGTTGGAGCTTGGCGACATCGGTATTCAAGGGCGGATCGAAGAACAGCCGGGGATCATCGCACCACTGCGCACCCCCACCCACTGCACCCGGGTCCACCCAAAGAGGGAAAAAGTCGCTGCAAAGGCGCCGCAGATCGGGTGCGTGCCGCTTCAGTGCTGCTCTCGGCGCGGCTGCCTGGTTGGCACAAAGCGAATCGCGGCACGCTGACTGTGCCTGCGGCTGGCTGCCATTCATTGGCCCACAAAGCCAAGCGTGCAGCTTGAGCGTCGGCCCGGATCAGCGCGTGAAACCGATGCCGCGGCGCAGTCGCACTTCAGGCTTGACGCGGTGCTCGGCTTCCAGCTGCGACAGGAATTCTTCGGGCTCCAGCGTCTCGCCCAGGATCTCCACCTGCCGCTGCACGGCTGCAAAGTCGCCCGCCACCAGCACGTCCAGCAGCGCCAGGCGCACGCCTTGTTCGGCCGTCAGCCGGCCGCTGTCGCCGCCCAGGGCTTCGGCCGTGAACATGCGCACGCGCTGCTCGGCCAGCAGGGGGCTGAAGCGCACCTTGAAGGTGAAGCGCCGCAGCGCCGCTTCGTCCAGATCGTCAAAGAGGTTGGTGGTGCAGATGAAGACACCGGCAAAACGCTCCATGCCCTGCAGCATTTCGTTGACTTCGGTGACTTCGTAGTTGCGCTCGGCCAGGCGGCGGCTGCGCAGGAAGCTGTCGGCTTCGTCCAGCAGCAGCACCGCGCCTTCGGTGCTGGCTTCTTCAAACATGCGCGCCATGTTCTGTTCGGTTTCGCCGACGTACTTGCTGGCGATGTCGCTGGTCTGGCGGATCATCAGCGGCCTTTCCAGCGCGCGTGCGATGTGTTCAGCCAGCGCCGTCTTGCCGGTGCCCGGCGCACCATGGAAACACAGCGTGCCGTGGCTGCGGCGCTGCAGCGCCTGCACGATGCGCGGCACTTCGAAGCGCGATTCGATGTTCAGCAGCGAGAGGTCGTATGCCGTCACCACCACGCGTGCGCCACGCTCAGTGCGCGTCCCGCCCAGCGCCTTGTCGGCATTGCCGAGCTGGCGCTCGATCAGCGCTTCAAAGGTGGCCGATCCGGCTGCCGGCACGGGCGACATCGCGTCGCTCTGCGCCAGCCTTGCAAAGCGCACGGCGGTGCGGATCTGCGCCGGCGTCAAGGCACGCCGCTCGGCGAGCTTGGCGACAAAGCCGTCGCTGACCGGCACGCCGGCCAGCGCCCGCGTCACCAGGCCTTCACGCGCGCCGGGTGGTGGGCTTTTAAGCAGCAGGTGGTACTGGAAGCGGCGGCGGAACGCGGGGTCGATCTGCTCGATGCGGTTTGTGACCCAGATCACCGGCACCGGGTTCGTTTCCAGGATCTGGTTGACCCAGGCCTTGCCGCTGACGCTGCTGCTCATGCCACCCGGCGCGGCGTCGCTGCTGTCCAGGCGCGCGATGAGTTGCGCGGCTTCGCTGCTGATCGGCGGGAAGACATCTTCCACCTCGTCAAAGAGCAGTGCCACATCGGGGCTGCCCTTGAGAAAGACCTGGCTGATCTGCAGGCTGCGGTAGCGGTCGCGGCCGGACAGGCTGTTGCCGTCGCGGTCGGCGTTTTCCACTTCATACAGGCTCAGGCCTGCGGCGGCGGCACAGACTTTCGCGAGTTCGGTCTTGCCGGTTCCGGGCGGGCCGTAGAGCAGCACGTTGACACCGGGCTCCTTGCGCAAGGCGGCGTTTTTCAGCAGCGATGTCATGACCTGCACATCGTCTTCGACAAAGGCGAAGTCGCTGGGCTGCAATTCGCTCTTCGGCACCGGCCGCGTGAAGACCGCCATCAACTCGCCCGGTGCGCGGTACTCGCGCATCAGCACCGGCGGCAACTGTTCGCTGACTTTCATCAGGTCAGCCAGGTCGGTGATGTTCTGCTCGGAGATCAGGTTCTCGATCATGCCGATGCGTTCCAGCCGCGAACCCGCACGCAACGCATCGGCCACATCCACGGCTTCCACACCCGCCACGGCGGCGAGCGCGGCATAGGCTTCCTGCGCGTTGCTGACCTTGAATTCGACCAGCAGACCGCGCAGATCGCGCTGGTAGCGCGCCAGCGTGCCGTACAGCAGCAGCGCGCGTTCGGCCGGGTTCAGCTGCAGCAGGCCGGCAAGCGCGTCGATGTTCTTCTGGACGAGCGTTGACTCTTTCTTCAGCCGCCGCGCCAGCCACTCGCAGCTGGTGGCCAGCACCGTCAGCAGGTCCTTCGGCGCGTCCTTGATGTATTCGTCGATGTAGAAGAACAGCGTGCCTTCCTCATAGGGCCCGCGCCACGGGCCGTGGCGCTGCAGGAAGGCTTCGTCGCTCAGCGCCTCGTGGCCTTTCCACTGCGCATTGCCCTTGCAGCGCTGGCGCAGGAAGCCACGCACACGCGCCAGCACCGGTTGCGGCCACACGAGGTGGCGGCCGACGAGCGAGAGCAGGCTGTTCCAGTCGCGCCGCAGGTTGAAGCGGCCGGCCTGGCGCAGTGTGAGCGTGAGCACGAAGTGCGAGCACAGCGCGTCCATCACTGGCGTCTCGGCCAGCCCGGGTGACAGCAGGCAGCGCGAATCGGCAAGGGACCTGGCCATCGGGACCGCCTTGACTGCAGGTGTGGGGCGTTGATCTTGGCTCACCGGGGGCGACGAGACAAGCCCCGCCCGAATGCCCCGCCCCACGCGCTACGACGGGAAAGTGCCCGTCAGTGCAGCACCACCGGCTGTTGCGCCATGACCGTGAAACCGGCGATGTACGCGTCCAGGCTTTCTTCACTGGGGCCCTGCTGCACCAGCGCCTGGACGCCGCGCTGGAAGCTTTCGGCGACCGCGCCCTGTAGATAGATTTCCTTGCGCGCGGACTTGTCCACGATCTCGAAGCCGCTGGACGCAGCTTCGCCAGCCAGCGTGAACTGCATGACGACAAAGGCTTCCGAGTTGTAGAGCAATTCCATGGTGGCCTGTCTCCTGAACGTTTGTCCTGTTGACGCAGTTGGGGCGGGGCACACGGTATTTCAAGCCCCGCCGCAACGGCGTCGTGGGCTCAGGGTCGAGCAAGTCCGTGCAGTCGCAATTCCGTGCCCTCGCCCGTGGCGCGCACGCGCAGCAGCGCCTGCACCGGCAGGTGGTGGCGCTGCGGGTCGAGCCACACCTGCACCTGCGTGTCGTAGGGCCGGCGCGGTTCACGCACCAAGTGCACGGCATCGTCGATGCGACCGCTGGCCAGGTCCAGCGCGACGCGGCCCTGCACCGTGAAGGTCCAGACCTCGGCGTCGCCGCGTGTGCCCACCACCCACATCGAAACCTGCGCATCGGGCGCGGCCAGCGCCGGGTTGGCGGCCAGCACGGCGGCGAGCTGCACCATCCAGCTCAGGCGGTCCTGCGCGCCGGGTACCAGTGGATGTTCGATGGCCGGGCCGCTGAAGGTGATGCGGCCACTGTCGCGCTGGAAGTTGGCCGCGCGCAGTTCGCGGCCACGGCGGCTTTCGGTGTAGCGCAGCGGCGCGATGCCGTCGCTGTCCAAGCCCCCCACGCTGGCCCAGCCGATGGCCGGTGCGCCCGGCGCGCGGCCCTGCAGCGTCAGCTGGTAGCCGTCCGCGCCGGGTTGCCAGTCCAGCACGGCCTGCCCGACGGACAGCCCGCGGCGCATCTCGAACTGCAACGCCAAGGGCGGCGGCAACTGCGTGGCATAGACGGGGACGGTCTGGCCACCGGGGTCTGGCGTGCGGTCGGCCGGCTCGGCCATCCGTTCAGCGGCTGCCGCCGCTGACAACGTCAAGGCTGCCGCCGAGGCGATCGCTGCGGACTGCCCGATGGGCGCGACTGCGGGCCGCGCGGCTGCGGCCTGCGGCGCAGTGGCTCGAACCGCCGCTGGCGCCGCCAGCGCAGCGGGCACAGGCGCTGCCACAACCACTTGCCGCACCTGCACCCAGCGCGCCGGCTGCGCCTGCCAGCCCGGTCCCGGCGCACGCGGCACCAGGCCCAGCAGCAGCGAGTGCAGCAACAGCACCAGCGCCACCAGCGCGAGCGCGCCGCGCCGCCGAACGGGCGCGACCCTACTCCAGGCAAAGGGGATTCGGCCGATTCGGGTCACCCCACAATAGTGCCATCGCCCACCCCTGGATGGCCGCGCCTGGCCCGCACCGCATGAAACTCGCCACCCTGAAGGACGGCTCGCGCGACGGCCAGTTGCTGGTTGTCTCGCGCGACGGCGCCAGCGCGCACCACGCCACCGGCATCGCCAGCACGCTGCAGCGCTTGCTGGACGACTGGAACTTCATCTCGCCGCAGCTGGAAGACCTGTACGCCACGCTCAATGGCGGCAAGGCGCGGCACGCTTTCGCTTTTGAGCCGCGCCAGTGCATGGCGCCCTTGCCACGGGCCTATCAATGGGCCGATGGCTCGGCCTACCTCAACCACGTCGAACTGGTGCGCAAGGCACGCGGCGCCGAGGTGCCGGCCAGCTTCTACGAAGACCCGCTGATGTATCAAGGCGGCAGCGACGACTTCCTCGGCCCCTGCGACGACGCGCTGTTTGCAAGCACCGACTGGGGCATCGACTTCGAAGCCGAGGTGGCCGTCGTCACGGCCGATGTGGACGTCGGCACGGCGCCGGATGCGGCGCTGGAGTCGGTGCGCCTCCTGATGCTGGTCAACGACTGGAGCCTGCGTTGCCTGATCCCTGGCGAACTGGCCAAGGGCTTCGGCTTTTTGCAGAGCAAGCCCGCCACCGCTTTCAGCCCGCTTGCCGTCACGCCCGATGAACTGGGCCCGGCCTGGCGCGGCGGGCGTGTGTACCTGCCCCTGCACAGCACCTGGAACGGGCGTGAAGTGGGCCGCACTGACGCCGGCCCAGAGATGACGTTCCACTTCGGCCAGCTCATCGCCCACCTTGCCAAGACGCGCCGGCTGCGCGCCGGCAGCATCGTCGGCAGTGGCACCGTCAGCAACAAGGACTGGACTCAAGGTTATTCCTGCGTGGCCGAAAAACGGGCTATCGAAACCATTGAAAGCGGTGCGCCGCAGACCGCCTTCATGCAGTTCGGCGACACCATCCGCATCGAGATGCCAGGCCGCGACGGCCACAGCATCTTCGGCGCCATCGACCAGCGCGTGGCGGCGCTGCCGGCCTGACCGCTTGCAACAGGCCGAACCCGTGAACGACCTGCCCGGCTGGCTCAAGCCCACCACTGTCTGGCTGCTGCTCGGCCTGATGCTGTTTCTGGGCGTGCAGGCCTGGCAGGCCCAGCAGCGCGCAACGCGCTTCACGGTCGAGGGCCAGACGCTCGAGATCCGTCGCAGCGACGACGGCCACTACCACTGGCGCGGCCGCATCGGCACAGGCAGCGAAAGCCGCGATGTCGAGTTCCTCGTCGATACCGGTGCCACCGGCACTGCGATCCCGGCTGCACTGGCACGCGAACTCGGCCTGCGGGTGATCGGATCGATGCAGTCCAGCACCGCTGGCGGCGTCGTCAACGGCCAGTTCGTGGTCGGTGACCTGGAATTGCAGGGCGGCGTGCGCGCCGAGCGCCTGCGCATGGCGGCGCTGCCCAACCTGAGCGCGCCGCTGCTGGGCATGGACGTACTGGGCAAGCTGCGCTGGCAGCAGGACGGTGGCGTGCTCAAGATCGTGCTGCAAGGCGGTACGCCGTGAAGTGGCCGCGCGCCGTGGCTGCGCTGGCGTGGCTGATCGCATTGACGATGACGGCGCTCTTCGCGCAGGCCGCGCCCAGACCCGGAGCTGCCAAATCAGCGTCGGCCCCAACTTCTGCATTGACTTCCGGCGCGCAACCCGCAGCAGCCCGCACCGTCTGCCCACCCGCGCTGCCGACCCAGCCCGACAGCGCTGCCGCGCCGCGCGACCGCGGCGTGCTCTGGCGCGCCACGCGCGACGGCCGCACGCTGTACCTCTTCGGCACCCTGCATGTGGGCAAGCCGAGCTGGCGCAAGCTGGGTCCGCTGACCAGCGCCGCGCTGCGTGCCAGCGACGTGCTGGCGCTGGAGGTTGACCCCAGCGACCCGGCACTCATCAAGGCCATGGCCGACATCCGCCCGCCGCAGCCCTTGCCCGACGAATTGCAACTGCGCCTGACGCGCGCCTTTGAACGCGCCTGCCTGGCCACCGAAGCCCTGGCCAGCCTGCACCCGGTGCTGCAGGCGACCACGCTGACGGTGATGGAAGCGCGCTGGCTGGGCATGGATTCCAGCTATGCCATGGAGCAGGTGCTGTCGGCGCAGGTGCGCGCGCTCGGCCGCCGCGTGGTGGCGCTGGAATCGGTGGCGACGCAGATCCAGGCCCTGGTGCCCGACGACGAAGCCGAAGCCCGCACGCTGCTCGACCAGAGCCTGCAGCAGCTGGAAGACCGCAGTGCGCGGCGCGTGCTGGAGCGGCTGGCGACGGCCTGGGACGAAGGCGATTTGGCTGGGCTGGAAGACTTCGAGAAATGGTGCGAATGCGCCGGCAACGAGGCCGAGCGCGCCTTTCTGCGCAAGCTCAACGACGAGCGCAACCCGCCGCTGGCCGACGGCATCGAAAGCCAGCACCGGCAAGGGAAGAAAGTCTTCGCCGCCGTCGGTGCGCTGCACATGACGGGCCCGCAGTCGCTGCCGCTGTTGCTGGCGCAGCGCGGCTTCAAGGTCGAGCGCGTGGCTTTCCGCCGCTGAGGTGCCTATTGGCGAGTCGCAGGCGCACAATTCGGCGCAGCGCGCCAACGCGCCCTTTGCCACCACAACACCAGGAGACTCTCGATGACTGCAGCCACCGATCTGGCGCGAATGGTTCCGGGCTTCGACTTCCTGCAGGGCCTGCTCAAGAACGCCGGTGCCGGCCTGCCCAGTTTCGGCGCCTGGGTGGCGCCCACACTGAACCCCGAAGAGCTGGAAAAGAAAATCCAGGAACTGAAGACCGTGCTCTTCTGGCTGGAGCAGAACGCCAAGCTGCTGGCCACCACGATCCAGGCCATGGAAGTGCAGCGCATGACGCTGTCCACGCTGCAGTCGATGAACGTGCCTTTGGCCGATCTGTCCGAAGCGCTGAAGATCAAGATGCCCAGTTTTGCAGCCGCCGCGCCAGCGCCTGCCCGGCAAGCCGAGCCCGAGCCTGAAGCCGAACCCGAGGCACCGGCTGCACGCCAGCGGCCGAGCGCCCGCCAGGCCGCGCCTGCACAGGCGTCCACCGCCACCCCCGCCGTTGACCCCATGCAGTGGTGGGGCGCGCTGACGCAGCAGTTCACCGAACTGGCCACCAAAGCCGTCAAAGACAGCGCCGCAGGCAGCAGCAAGTCGCTGGCCGGTGCGATGGTCAAGTCATCGCTCGACACGGCCGCAGGCGCGCTGAAGAAGGTAGCGTCTGTGCCCGCCAGGGCCGCGCCGCGCAAGCGCCCGGCAGCCAAGCGCAGCGCGCGCTGAAACGCCAGCGGCGAACCATTGGGCGCGATCAACATGCACGGCTTCCTGGTCGGCCACGCCAAGCACCCCGACTGGCGCGCGGCCCTGGCACAGGCTGAATCGCAGGTGCAGGCGCACCGCGCGGCGCACGAGGCCAGCGCTGCCGGCCCGCTGACGCTGGGCATCGTCTATTTCAGCGACCATTACGCGGCGCAGGCGCAGGCCCTGTACGACGCGCTGCGCCAGCGCTGGCCCGGCGTGTCCTGGGTCGGCAGCGTGGGTGTCGGGGTGGCGGCCAATGGCGTCGAGTATTTCGACGAACCCGCGCTGGTGCTGATGCTGGCCGCGTTGCCGGCCGGGCGCTTCGAAGTCTTTTCCGGCGCGCGCAAGGTGCAGCGCATCGAGCCCTTCAGCGCGCTCGTACACGCCGACCCGGCCACCCCCGACCTGGCCGAGCTGATTGTTGAAATGAGTGAGCGCACGAGCTCGGGCTACCTCTTCGGCGGCCTGGCCTCGTCGCGCGGCGCGGCGGTCCACATTGCCGACGGCGTGTGGCAGGGTGGCCTGTCCGGCGTGGCTTTTGCCAGCGAGGTGGCGCTGGTGTCGCGCGTGACGCAGGGCTGCCAGCCCCTGGGGCCGACGCGGCGTGTGACGGCCTGCGAAGGCCACATCGTGACCCGCCTGGACGGGCAGCCCGCGCTGGCTTGCCTGCTGGCCGATCTGGGCCTGAAGAACCTGGACGACGCGCGCCAGGCGCTGCCCCGGCTGCGCTCGACACTGGTCGGCCTGACCGATGAACATGACAGCGCACTCGTCCGGGTGGGCCACTTCGGCAACGACACGCGGGTGCGCGGGCTCATTGGCCTGGACCCGTCGCGCGCGGCGGTGGCGGTGGCTGCAAGCATGCAGACGGGCATGAAGCTGGCGTTCTGCCAGCGTGACGTGGCGGCGGCGCGGCGCGACCTGGTGCGCATCTGCAGCGAGATCCGCGACGCTGTCGAGTCGCCCAGTGAAGCCGCGCTGACTTCGCAACCGCAGTCGCAACAGCATTCGCAACCGCAGTCCCAACCGCAGTCCCAGCCGCAGTCCCAGCCGGGGACACCGCAGGGCGATTCCACCCAGCCCGCCGAGCCGGAACGCCACATCCGCGGTGCGATCTACGTCAGCTGCTCAGGCCGTGGCGGGCCGCACTTCGGCGGGCCGTCGGCCGAGCTGAAGATCGTGCAGCACGCGCTGGGCGACGTGCCCCTGGTGGGCTTCTTCGCCGCTGGCGAAATCGCGCGCCATCACCTGTATGGCTACACCGGCGTGTTGACGGTGTTCACGGGCGCTGGCGCGCAAGCCTGAAGCAGCGCGGGCGCAGCGGCGTTGGCGTTTGGCGATTGCCTGCGCTGCCGTCAAAGCCGTGATGACGCTGCACTGGCGCAGGCCGGGGCAGCGTGCCAGCCCAGCCATCGTAAAGTCCAACCCAGCGCGCCCTGCCCGTGGCGCACAAGGACAGATGCATGAACGCGAGCGCTGTCGCTCCGGCCCTGGCCGCACTCAGCACGGCTGAAAGCAAGACCGAACGCGCAGCGCGCCAGGCCCAAGCCGTGGCCGCGCTCGCGCCGCTGCTGCCGGCGCATGCGCTGCTGTGGCACACCGAGGACACGGTGCCCTACGAATGCGACGGCCTCACCGCCTACCGCCAACTGCCGCTGCTGGTGGCGCTGCCCGAAACCGAAGCGGAGGTGGCGGCCGTGCTCAAGGCCTGCCACGCACTGCAACTGCCGGTGGTGGCGCGCGGTGCCGGCACCGGCCTGAGCGGTGGCGCGCTGCCGCACGCGCTGGGCGTCACGCTGTCGCTGGCCAAGTTCAACAGAATAGTGATGATCGACCGCCTGGCGCGCACCGCCACCGTGCAGTGCGGCGTGCGCAACCTGGCCATCAGCGAAGCCGCGGCGCCGCTCGGCCTGTACTACGC
>JANNGN010000101.1:0-2603 GCA_031403895.1 Rubrivivax sp.
CCAGCATCGACCAGATCCTGCAGGCCGGGTGGTACCTGCTGGAGTTGATCAACGAGATCCTCGACCTGGCGTTGATCGAGTCCGGCAAGCTGTCTTTGTCTTTGGAACCAATGTCGCTGGGCGAAGTGCTGGGCGACTGCCAGGCCATGATCGAACCGCAGGCCCAGAAGAGCGACATCCGCGTCGTCTTCCCGCAGTTCGACAGCCCCCAATTCGTCAACGCCGACCGGACCCGGGTCAAGCAGGTCTTCATCAACCTGCTCTCCAACGCCATCAAATACAACCGCGCGGGCGGCATGGTGGAAGTGACGTGCAGCGCGAACTCCGCGCGGCGCATGCGCATCGGTGTGAGCGACACGGGCGAAGGCTTGTCGGCAGAAAAACTCGCGCAGTTGTTCCAGCCATTCAATCGTCTCGGACAAGAGGCTGGCGCCGAGGAGGGCACCGGGATCGGCCTGGTGGTGAGCAAGCGCTTGGTCGAATTGATGGACGGCGAAATTGGCGCACATAGCACGGTCGGGGTGGGCAGTGAGTTCTGGATCGAATTGAACTCGGCGGTCGAGCCCAAAGCTGCCGCCGCATGCGTACCCGCGGCAGTCGCCCGGTCGCCGGTTGCCGGGCGTGCGCCGTTGCGCACCGTGCTCTGTATCGAGGACAACCTGGCCAATCTGACCTTGATCGAGACGCTCCTTGCGCGTCGGCCCGACATCCGCTTGTTGACAGCGAGGGACGGCCGCAGCGGCGTCGAGATTGCGCTCATCTCTCAGCCCGATGCCGTGCTGATGGACATCAATCTGCCGGGCATCAACGGCATCCAGGCGCTGAAGATCCTGGCTGAAAACCCGGCCACGGCGCACATTCCGGTGATCGCGCTGAGTGCCAATGCCATGCCTCGCGATATCGAGAAGGGCCTGGAGGCAGGTTTCTTCCGCTACCTGACCAAGCCGATCAAGGTCGGCGAGTTGATGGACACGCTGGACGAAGCACTGAAGTTTGCGACGACGACGGCGGCAGGCTCTCTAGCTAGCAGTCAGGAAAGGGCTTCATGATTCCCGCACACGAGATCCTCAACGCCAGCATCCTGATCGTCGATGACCAGGCGGCCAACGTGCAATTGCTCGAGCGATTGCTGCGCGAAGCCGGCTACGTCAACGTGGCTTCGACGATGCAGCCGACGGAAGTCGGCGGGCTGCATCGCCACCACGGTTACGACCTGATCCTGCTCGACTTGCAGATGCCTGGCATGGACGGCTTCGGCGTGATGGATGGGCTGACGGCCGACAACGACGACGACAGCTACCTGCCGGTCATCGTGCTGACCGCCGCGGCGGGCCACAAGCTGCGCGCGTTGCAGGCCGGCGCGAAGGACTTCATCAGCAAGCCCTTCGATCTGGTCGAAGTCAAGACGCGCATCCACAACATGCTGGAAGTGCGATTGCTGTACAAGAAACTCGAGGATCACAACCGCTTGCTCGAACAGACAGTCTCGGATCGAACCGCCGAACTGCGCGAGAGCGAGGCCCGCTTTCGCAGCCTGACCTCGCCGGCCTCCGACTGGTACTGGGAGGAAAACGAGAACGGCAGCTTGACCCATGTGGCGGGGCCGGTGGTGGAGATGCTGGGCCTTGGGTTCAGCGCCTTCCTGGGTGAAACCAGCGCTGACCAGGCCACAGGCTGGATCGAGGAAGAGCGCGCCGCGCTGCGAGCCAAGATTTCGGCCCGGCAGCCGTTCCGGGATTTCGCCTTCAGCCGCATCGACACCGGCGGCTCGCAACGACATTTTCGCGTCAGCGGCGAACCGATGTTCAGCCAGTCCGGCCGCTACACCGGTTATCGCGGTATCGGGGTGGAAGTCGGCCGCAAGAATTAGGACGCAGCAACGCGACGGTCGGCCATGTCATCAGGCCACAGCCTGAGTCAAAACGAATTGCTCGCCCGCCCTGCCCACGGCGGACTTCGAGCCGTTGGCGCAGCACCTGGAACTGGCTCCGATGGCGCTTGGCGCCATGCTGTACGAGCCCGACCAACAGTTGCAGCACGCCGGCATGACTGGCCCGCGCAGCAGGCACGCTGCCATGCGCTGGCCATCGCGTTGATGCACCGGCAATGCCGGCGCTGGGGCACGACACCCATCGCTCCCGATGAATCTTTCGCCCAGATGGTGCCGATTCCCGTGCCGGTGCTGCCCGAGCAAGCCACCGCTTTGCGCGCGCAGCTCTTCGATCATTTCCACATCGAGGTTCCGGTCACGTTGCATCGCGGCCAGGTCTTCGTTCGCGTTGCCGTGCAAGCCTACAACGATGACGCCGACCTGTCGGCACTGGAGGCCGCGCTGGAACAGGTGCTCAGCGGGGCAGGGAGGACAGCCGCTCCATGAGCGCGCCCCTGAACTGCCTGCTGCAAGGCGCTTGCTGCCCGCCGCCGAGCAGCACGGTGGCGTCACCGCTGTCGCGCGCCGCCACCTGCTGCACATGGGCCAGCGCCACAGCGGCGCTGCGGTGCGTGCGCATGAAGCCATCGCCCAGGTCCTGCAGCAGCGCGGCCAGCGTGCGGCGCAGCAGCGGCGCGCGGCCCTCACCGTGCACGGCCACGTAGTTGTCGGC
>JANNGN010000102.1:0-4986 GCA_031403895.1 Rubrivivax sp.
GGGCAGCGCGGACCAGTTCAGCCCGCGTTTCCTGTTTGAAGGCCTATGCGAGGGACGTAGCAGACGCCCTCATCCAAAGGCGCGAGAGTGCCTCCGCGACCGAAGAGATCAGTGCCGGTTGATAGGGCATTGAGCTGGAACACCAGATTGCAGGATCGACCAGCGTCGCAAGCCATGTCCACCGCGAAACCTTGAGACCGCGCATCAGGGGCCGTATCCCCAAGGGATTGGCCACATACCCGTTGCTCGCGCACTCAAAACAACCAAGGAAAGAAAATGAAGAACTTTGAAAGATCACCCAAGCTACCGATGAAGTTGAGTGCAATAGTGTTTGCCGCCTTTGTGGCCGCATGCGGCGGTGGCGGCGACAGTGGGCCCACGGTTTCCGCAGACGCACTCGAAGGCGCCGTAGCTGTATCGACCAGCACCAATGGCGCCGACAACGTCGTCACCGGCACGGCAGTCACCGTGCCCTTCGGCCAGGCGATGAACCCGGCAACGATCGACGTCAAGCTGGAGGCGTCCGGCGGAATCAACGTGCCTGGGTCCGTCTCGATGAATGCCGACAATACGCAGGCAATATTTACGCCGAGCGCGTCCGCTCTCATTCCAGGTACCACCTATACCGCCACCGTGAGCACTGCGGCCAGAGCTGCCGATGGCAGCGTCTTGGCCACGCCCATCGTCGTCACCCTGAGGACCAAGTCCGTTGCCTCTACGGGCCAGGCGCCGGTGCGCCTTGGCGCAGCCGGTACTTTCGCGCTGCTGACCAAATCGGGCATCACCAACGTCTATGCCTCGGTCATCAATGGTGATGTCGGGGCCAGCCCCATCACCGGTGCGGCGATAGGTCTTAGCTGCGCAGAAGTGAAGACGGGGAACGTTTATTCAGTCGATGCGGCGGGGCCGCTGCCATGCAGGGTGAGCAACGCCACCCTGCTGACCTCGGCCGTGGGCGCCATGGAACTGGCGTACACCGACGCCGCCGGACGGGCGAACCCCAACTTCACCGAACTGGGTGGCGGTGAAATTGGCGGGCTGACTCTCGTTCCAGGCCTCTACAAATGGGGCACCGGTGTTTCGATATCCAACAGCGTCACGCTGTCGGGTGGCCCGAACGATGTCTGGATCTTCCAGATCGCCGGTCCCGTGACGCAGGCCAGCGCGACCCGGGTGACCTTGGCTGGTGGGGCGCAGGCCAAGAACGTCTTCTGGCAGGTAGCTGGCGTGGTGGCAATTGGAACCACCGCGCACTTTGAAGGAATCATGCTGGCAAAGACAAACATCGCCGTGAAGACCGGCGCAACGGCGAACGGCAGACTGCTGGCGCAGACTGCAGTCACTCTTCAAATGAATGCCGTGACACAGCCGGCCCCGTAACAGCGCAGATTCCACCATGGCTGTGACCGCCGGCCGCGAAGCGGCGGCTAGCCATGGCGCGCTCATTCGTCGCCAGAGGCCATGCCTTGGCGGTACAGCACATCAGGCAGCAGCCGGCTCAATTCTTTCTTGACCACGGCGTAGCACTCACAGGCGCTGGCCTCCAGTCCGGTCCGGCTGAGCACGGAAATGTGACCGCGGCGATAGCGTATGTAGCCTGAGTGCTGCAGTTTCCCGGCGGCCAATGCAATGCTTTCCCGGCGCACGCCCAGCAGGCTGGCGACCAGTTCCTGCGTCATCACCAACTCAACGGTGGCAATGCGGTCGAGTGTCGATAACAGCCAGCGGCACAGTTGCTGTTCCACCGTGTGCAGCCGATTGCACACTGCCGTCTGCGATGTCTGCGTGATCAGTCCCAGGGTGTAGCGCAGCAACAAGCGCTGCAACAAGCCGGCGCGAATGAATTCCTGCATCAGCAGTCGGCGCTCCAGGCGATAGGCGTGGCCCGCAGTCTGCACCAAGGCCGAGCTTGCCGTGGTCTCGCCGCCCATGAACAGCGAAACACCGACCACGCCATCCTGACCCACTCCCGCAGCTTCAGCCGATGCGCCGGACGCCGTGACATAGTGCAGCGAGACGATCGCGGTGGTGGGGAAATAGGCGTGCTGCAACTGTTGGTTGGGCTCGTACACCATGGCGCCAAGCTCCATCGGAACCAGTTCCAGGTGCTGCGCCAAGGGCTCGAAGTCCGCCGTGGGCAGGGCGGCGAGCAATTTGTTTTGACTTGGGCTGTGGGGTGATGTCATTGCCGAACGTCGAAAAAGCCGCGTCCTAATTCTTGCGGCCGACTTCCACCCCGACACCGCGATAACCGGTGTAGCGGCCGGACTGGCTGAACATCGCTTCGCCGCTGACGCGAAAATGTCGTTTGGAGCCGTCGGGCTCGACACGGCTGAAGGCGAAATCCAGGAATGGCTGCCGGGCTGCAATCTTGGCTTGCAGCGCTGCGCGTTCTTCCTCGACCCAGCCCGTGGTGGGGTCAGCGCCGGTTTCGCCCAGGAAGCCGCTGAAGCCAAGGCCCAGCATCTCCACCACCGGCCCCGACACATGCGTCAAGCCGCCGGTTTCGTTCTGTTCCCAGTACCAATCGGAAGCCAGCGCAGTCAGGCGGCGAAAGCGGGCCTCGCTCTCGCGCAGTTCGGCGGTTCGATCCGCCACCGTCTGCTCCAGCAAGCGGTTGTGGTCATCGAGTCTGCGGTTCAGCAATCGCACTTCGAGCATGTTGTGAATGCGCGTCTTGACTTCGACCAGGTCAAAGGGCTTGCTGATGAAGTCCTTCGCGCCGGCCTGCAAGGCACGCAACTTGTGCGCCGGCTGCGCTGTCAACACGATGACCGGAAGGTAGCTGTCGGCCACGTTGGTCGCCAGGGCTTTCATGACCTCGAATCCGTCCAAGCCGGGCATTTCCAGATCAAGCAGGATGAGGTCGTATCCGTGTTGGCGATGCAGCGCGCCGACTTGCGTGGACTGCATCGTCGATGCCACGTTGACGTAGCCGGCATCGCCCAGCAAACGCTCAAGCAATTGCACGTTGGCGACCTGGTCATCGACGATCAGGATGCTGGCGTTGAGAATCTCGTGTGCGGGAATCATGAAACCTTTTCCTTGCTGTTAGAACCTGCCGCCTTCGTCGTCGCAAACTTCAGTGCTTCGTCCAGCGTGTCCATCAACTCGCCGACCTTGATCGGCTTGGTCAGGTAGCGAAAGAACCCTGCCTCCAGGCCCTTCTCGATGTCGCGGGGCATGGCATTGGCACTCAGCGCAATCACCGGAATGTGCGCAGTGGCCGGGTTTTCAGCCAGGATCTTCAGCGCCTGGATGCCGTTCATGCCCGGCAGGTTGATGTCCATCAGCACGGCATCGGGCTGGGCGTTGAGCGTTATCTCGACGCCGCTGCGGCCATCCCTCGCTGTCAACAAGCGGATGTCGGGCCGGCGTTCCAGGAGCTTCTCGATCAAGGTCAGATTGGCCAGGTTGTCTTCAACACAAAGCACGGTGCGCAACGTCGCACGCCCCGTAACCGGCGACTGGGCGACTGCCGCCGCAGCGTATGGGGCGGCAGCTTTGGGTTCGGCCGCAGCGTTCAATTCGATCCAGAACTCACTGCCCACCCCGACCGTGCTGTGTGCGCCAATGGCGCCGTCCATCAGTTCGACCAGGCGCTTGCTCACCACCAGGCCGATGCCGGTGCCCTCCTCGGCGCCAGCCTCTTGTCCGAGACGATTGAAGGGCTGGAACAACTGCGCGAGTTTTTCTGCCGACAAGCCTTCGCCGGTGTCGCTGACACCGATGCGCATGCGCCGCGCCGAGTTCGCGCTGCACGTCACTTCCACCCTGCCGCCCGCGCGGTTGTATTTGATGGCGTTGGAGAGCAGGTTGATGAACACCTGCTTGACCCGGGTCCGGTCGGCGTTGACGAATTGGGGGCTGTCGAACTGCGGGAACACGACGCGGATGTCGCTCTTCTGGGCCTGCGGTTCGATCATGGCCTGGCAGTCGCTCAGCACTTCACCCAGCGACATCGGTTCCAGCGACAAAGACAGCTTGCCGGACTCGATCAACGCCAGGTCGAGGATCTCGTTGATCAACTCCAGCAGGTACCACCCGGCCTGCAGGATCTGGTCGATGCTGGCCTTCTGCGATGGTGTGGGCAGGGGCGACCCCGATTCGATCAACTGGGCGAAGCCGAGGATCGCATTCAGCGGCGAGCGCAGCTCATGACTCATGCTGGACAAGAAATCCGACTTGGCGAGATTGGCCTTTTCCGCCAACGATTTGGCGCTCTCCAGCGCGACATTCGTTTCCTGCAGCGCCTGGTCGAGAAATTTGCGCTCGGTGATATCGCGCGCTGCGGCGAAGACGCCTTGCAGATTCCTGTCGCGATCGTAGAAGGTGGTGGCGTTGTAGGACACCACAGTCTGCTTGCCGTCCCTGGCGCGCGCGGTGAGCTCGTAGTTGGTGACCTTGTTTTCGCTCAGCACCCGTTTGATGGCCGCCTCGGCGCGCAGCGAATCGGTGAAATAGTTTTTGAACGGGGCACCGATCAACTCGTCGCGCGTACATCCGGTGAGCGCTTCCATCTGCTTGTTGACGTCGGAGATGATGCCGGACGGATCGGTTGTCATGATCGCGTCGATGTTGGATTCGATCAGCGAGCGGGTGTAGAACTGCTGGTCGCGCAGGCGCTGGTCAAGCTTCTTTTGTTCGGCTTCAACCTGCTTGCGCGCAGTGTTGTCGGTGCCGATCAACAGGTAGCCGATGATGCCGTCCTGGGCGTCGCGCAGCGCCGTCACGGACACCACCGCCGGGAAGCGGCTGCCGTCCTTGCGGATGTAGGTTAGCTCGTAGATGTCTTCGATGCCGCGCGAGGCTTTGAACACCAGGGCTTCAAAGCCCGGCGTGATGGGCGTGGAGAGCTCTGCACTCAAGGCCTCGGCGCGGGCAATCACTTCCTGCGGATCGGAAATGTCGGCCGGGGTGATCTTGTTCATCACTTCGGCAGCCGTGTAGCCGAGCATGCGCTCGGCACCGACATTGAAGATCTGG
>JANNGN010000103.1:0-2738 GCA_031403895.1 Rubrivivax sp.
TGTGCTGTTTGCGTACATGGGCCCCATCAGCGCCGACAAACCGGCGCCGCTGCTGCCGCGCTTTGACGGCTTTGTCGCCGAAGGCGCCATCCGCATCCTGGGCCGCGCGCTGCTGCCGGTGAACTGGCTGCAGATCATGGAGAACTCGCTCGACCCGGTACACACCGAATGGCTGCACGGCCATCAGTATGAATTCCAGAAGGAACAGGAAGGCGTGAAGGTGGCGATCAGCACACGCCACGAAAGGATCGACTTCCGCGAGTTCGAGTTCGGCATCACCAAACACCGCCTGCTGGCCGGCCACAGCGAAGACAGCGACGACTGGCGCATCGGCCACCCGATCCTCTTCCCCAACATCCTGGCGGTCGGCAATGGCGACCCACTTGCGCGTTATCACTCGTTCCAGATGCGCGTGCCGGTGGACGACACGCACACGCTGCACCTTTGGTACAACGCCTACCTGCCACCGGCGGGCAACACGGTGCCAGCGCATCTGCGCGCCAAGCTGCATTGCTACACGGTGCCCTTCAAGGACGCCAGCGGCGAGTTCATCATGGACAACATCGACGGCCAGGACATGATGGCCTGGATCACGCAGGGCACAACCGTCGATCGCACGCTTGAACACCTGGGTGCCAGCGACAAGGGCGTGGCGCTGTACCGGCGCGTGCTGAAGCGCGAGATGAAAAAAGTGCAGGACGGCCTGGACCCGATGGGCGTGTTGCGCGACCCGGCGCGTTGTGGCCGCATCGACCTGCCGACCGAGACCAAGAAGCACCACAACAGCGACGGCTTCGCGGCCTTCATGCTGCGCACGCATGCCAAGTATTCGCCGATTGCGGCCGAGCTGGTGCAGGTTTACGAAGGGATGGACGAAGGGCGCACTGTTGGCGCAGTGATGGAGGACGCACCATGAATGTGGACGACGAAATCCGCGCCCAGCTCATCGCCGCCGGCAGCATCCTCGACGCGGCCGAACAAGGCGACCTGACGCGCGGCCATGTCTCGGTGCGCGTGCCTGGCGACGCCAGCCACTTCTACATGAAGCCGCACAGCCAGGGCCTGGACGAGATCACGCCCGAGAACATCGTGGTCTGCAATTTGGCCGGCGAAAAGGTGGGCGGTGGCGGCCGCCGCCATAGCGAGGTTTTCATTCACAGCGAGATCTACAAACTGCGGCCCGACGTGATGAGCGTCATCCACACCCACCCCACGCACGCGGTGGCGCTGTCGGCCACCGGCAAGGCGCTGTTGCCGATCAGCCAGCCAGCAGTGGCGTTCTCGGACGGTGTGAGCTACTACACCGAGACCATCGAACTCATCCGCACGCCCGAGCTGGGCGCCGGCGTGGCGCGCGCGCTCGGCCCGCACAAGGCCGTCTTCCTGCGCAACCACGGCGTGGCGGTGGTGGGTGCCTCGCTGGAAGAAAGCACCGTGCTGGCGCTGCTGCTGGAAGAGGCCTGCCGCATCCAGCTGCTGGCCCTGGCCGCCGGTGGCGCGGGTGCGATGTTCGACGACGCGCAGATCGCGCGCCTGCACCACACCATCACGCGGCCCGAGCAGTACACGATCAACTTCGACTACCTGCGGCGGCGCGTGCAACGCCAGGAGAAAATGCCATGAAGCTTTGCGCTTTGCATCACATGTTGAAGTGGCTGGCTGCTGCCCTGGTGAGCGCGGCGGCGCTCGGTGCCGCTGCGCAAGACCCCGGCAAGGCCGCACGCGACCTGGCGCTGAACCGGGGCGCCGACCGCCACGACAAGCTCGTCGAGCTGGCGAAGAAGGAAGGTGAGCTCAGCGTCTATCACGTCTATCCCGCACTGCCGGCGGTGATGGCGGCCTTCACGAAGAAGTACAGCATCAAGGTCAAGGCCTGGCGTTCAGGTTCCGAAGCAGTGCTGCAGCGTGTCAGCGCAGAGAGCCGCGGCAACCGCTTTGAAGTCGATGTGGTGCAAAACAACGCACCAGAAAACGAAGCCGCCTACCGCGAAAAGCTGCTGCAGGAAGTGTGGTCGCCGCACTTCAAAGACCTGGTGGGCGTGGCCGTGCCGGCGCACAACGGCTGGGTCGGCATCACGCTCGACATCTGGACGGCGGCCTACAACACGAACCAGGTGAAGAAGGACGAGCTGCCGAAGAGTTATGCCGATCTCGCCGACCCACGCTGGAAGGGCCGGCTGGCGATCGAGGCCAACACCCACGCCTGGTTTGGCACGCTGATGACGGAGCTGGGTGAAGCGCAGGGCGCCAAGCTCTTCGACAGCATCGTGGCCACGAATGTCATCTCGGTGCGCAAGGGGCACTCGGTGCTGGCCAACCTGGTGGCCTCGGGCGACATCCCGATGGCGCTCACGGTGTACAGCTGGATCCCCGAGCAGCTGAAGAAGAAGGGCGCGCCGATCGAGAACCACGTCATCCAGCCGCTCCTGGCGCAGCCCAGCACCATCGCGCTGATGCGGCGGGCGCCGAATCCGGCTTCGGCCCTGCTGTTCTACGACTTCATGCTCAGCCCCGAGGGCCAGAAGCTGCTGGCCGACAACCAGTTTGTGCCCACCAGCAAACTCATCGACGGACCGCTGGCGCGGGTGCCCATCAAGCTGGTGGACCCGGTGCGTGTGCTCGATCTGCAGGACAAGTGGCTGAAGGCTTTTGACGACGCCGTGCTGCGGCGCGCGAAGTGAAGCTGTTGCCACCATGAGCTCGCCGATACGCGTCGGCCTGGCCGGCCTGGGCGCCGC
>JANNGN010000104.1:0-10261 GCA_031403895.1 Rubrivivax sp.
CGTGGTGATCGCCAACGTGGTGGGGCGCGACCTGGTGGGCTTTGTCGAACAAGCGCGCGCCCAGGTGGCGCAGGCCGTGAAGCTGCCCACCGGCTACCGCATCACGTGGGGCGGGCAGTTCGAGAACCAGCAGCGCGCCGCAGCCCGGCTGGCACTGGTGGTGCCGTTGTCGCTGTTGCTGATCTTCGTGATCCTGTTCTCCACCTTCGGCTCGGTGCGGCAGGCGTTGCTGGTGCTGTCCAACGTGCCCTTTGCGATGGTGGGTGGCATCGTTGCGTTGTGGCTCACGGGGGAGTACCTGTCGGTGCCGGCGTCGGTGGGCTTCATCGCGCTGCTCGGCATTGCGGTGCTCAACGGCGTGGTGCTGGTGAGCTATTTCAACCAGCTCCATGCAGAAGGGCTGTCGCTGCTGGACAGCGTGATGCAGGGTGCGCGGCGACGGCTGCGGCCGGTGCTGATGACGGCCGCGATCACGGCCTTCGGCCTGATCCCGCTTCTGTTTGCCACCGGGCCGGGCTCGGAGATCCAGCGCCCGCTGGCCATCGTGGTGATTGGCGGCTTGATGACGGCGACCGCGCTGACCTTGATCCTGCTGCCGATCCTGTACCTGCGCTTTGCGCAGGCCAAGCCCAGCGCCGATGCGGCGCGACTGGAGATCAACCATGTCTGAACTCTGTCTGGTGATGGTGGCCCCGCCGGAGATCGAAGAGAAGCTGCTCGACGTGCTGCTGAATGCCGTCGGCGACGAGGTCTTCATCAGCACCCACAGCCACAGCCACGGCACCGCGCAGGGCCGCTTGAGCAGCGTCGAGCAAGTGATGGGACGCAGCCGCTGCGTGCAGGTGCAGATCATCGTCACGCAAGCCGAAATGGCGGCGCTGCTGGAACTGCTCCGGGCATCGTTTGCCGGCACCGGCCTGCGCTACTGGGCGCTGCCGCTGGCTGCGCTGGGAGAAGTCGCATGAAGCGCTGGATCGTGGCCGCAACGGCAACTCTGGGCTTGGCCTTGGCCGTGCCCTTGCAGGCGCAGGCGCAGGCAGCGCCGCTGGCGATCGACCTGCCCGCCACCGAACACGCACTCGCCGCCATCGAGCAGGACCCGGCGGTGGTGCAGGCGCAGCGCGTCGTGCAGGTGGCCCTGCACACGGCGGCCCTGCGTGCAGCGGGGCCCTATGAATGGACCGTGGGTGCCACCGGCCAGCGCCGCCGCATCGACGGCAGCGGCAGCAGCACCGAATGGTCGGCGCAAATCGAGCGCCCGATCCGCATCGGCGGCAAGGCGGCGCTGGACCGTGACATCGGCCAGGCCGGGCTGCGCCAGGCCCATGCCGAACTGGACGCAGCACGGCAGTTGGCAGCGCGCGCGCTGGCCGACCAGTGGCTCGACTGGCTGGCCGCCGGGCAGTCGCGCGCGCGGCTGCAGGAGCAGGTGGTATTTGCCGAGGCCAACCTGTTGGCGGTGCAGTCGCGTCGCAAGGCGGGCGACGCGTCGCTGCTTGAAGTGGGCGTGGCGCAGGGCGACGTGACGGATGCCCTGCGCCAGGCCAGCCTGGCCGCTGCGGCCGAGGCGCGGGCGCAGCTGGCATTGCGCGTGCGGTATCCGCAACTGCCGCAGGTGGCGACGGCGCTGTCCGAGCCACTGGCCTTGCTGCAAACCGAAGCACAGTGGCGCGAGCGCATCCTGGCCGTGAGTGGCCCGGTGCGCGCGGCGCAGGAGGCGCTGCGCAAGGCCGAACTGATGGGCGCAAGGGCGCGGGCGGATCGCATGCCGGACCCCACGATCGGGGTGTTCACGGCCTCGGAAGCCTTCCGCAGCGAGCGCGTGGTGGGCTTGAGCCTGAGCATTCCGCTGGGCGGCACCTACCGCGCGCAGGTGGCACTGGAAGCCGAAAAACAGGCCGGGCTTGCCCGGGCCGGCGTGGACCGCGAGACGCGTGAGGTCGAGCTGGCGGTGGCGACGCAAGTGGCCGAAGCCGCCGGCAGCCTGGAGCGTTGGCGCCTGGCCGAGCAGGCCCTGGTGGCAGCCCGCGAAGCCGCGCGTCTGACCCAGCGCGCCTACGCCCTGGGTGAGGCCGACCTGCAGACCCTGTTGCTGGTGCGCCGGCAGTCGCTGGAGGTGGTGAACTCTGCGGGCTCGGCGCGTGCGGATGCCTTGCGTGCGCGCTACCGCTTGTTGATCGACGCCGGGCTGGTGTGGGCGCACGGGCGCTGACGGGCGCTGATGGGCACTGCAGGGCACTGACGGGCGCTGACATGGCACTCACAGGGCACTCACAGGGCGATTCGCTGCCGCCGTTCGTTGCCGGGCTCGGGGTTGACGAGAGCTTGCGAAGACCGGGCCGCCCGGAAAACTGCTGGCGTGGGTGGATCGAGCCGAATCCCGGGGTGCTTTGCGGGGCCACTTCGCCAAGCAGTGGCCAAAGGCCACCCCTGCTTCTCGACCAGGCCGACCGCCTCTTCGACCGCCGGCAAGGCCCGCCGCAGCGCCACGCTCGGGCTGCTGCCGTCGCACCCGACACTGCCGTCGCTGCTGCGCGGCGCGGGTTGCCGCACGGCGCTGATCGGCAAACGGCACCTGGGCCTTGCGCCCGCCTTCGGCCCGCTGCGCTCGGGCTGCGACGACTTCTTCGGTCCGATGTCGGACCGTATCGCCTACTTCACGCACCGCGATTCGAGCGGCCGCCACGAACTCTGGCAAGTTGAAGTCGAGCACCGGCAAAAGGGTTGGCTGAGCGACCTGCTGTCAGACCGTGTGGTGCGTTATGTCGAGAGCGCGCCAGGGGAGCAGCGCTTCTGGATCAGCTTGCACCACACCGCGCCGCACGGGCCCTGGGAAGCCCGCGCTGACCGGGCCAGGGCACCGGCCATCAAGGACCAGCTCTTCGACCTGGCGGGCGGTAGCTTCCCCACCTGCCCGCCGACGCCAAGGTCAGCCTGGGCTGTTCCGCCAAGGACATGCCGCAGCGCTGAGCCCGACCCGGACCGGCGTGCCCTCAGCGCAGTTCGTTCACCAGCAGCGACGCGATGCGCTGGCCGTTTTCGCCCACGTCGGCGGCACCCGCCGATGTCAGCACCGCCACCAGCGTCTTCTCGCCACTGCCCTTGACGGCGATGCGGTAGCGAATGGCCGCTTGCGGGTTGCTGCTGTTGCCGAGCAGCCTGGCCCAGAAGCCCGGCTCTTCCTTGCCGGCGTTCCTGGGGTCCACATAGCGCACGTAATAGACCCCGAGCGTGCGGTCGCGGTCTTCGACCGTGAAGCCGCTGCGGTCCAGCGCCAGGCCGACGCGGCGCCAGGCACGGTCGAAGGGGTCGTCAACCTCGATCGCGGCGCCGCCAGCAACAGCGCGGGCGCGCACCGGCACTTCGGCTGCGCTGGCCACGAGGGTGCGCGCGGGCTCGTCCTTGACGCCCAGCGACACCATCAGCCGCGTCAGCATCTCGGCTTCCAGCTGCGGGTCGCTGGGGCGCATGCGCCAGCTGGTGCTTTCCTTGCGCTCGGAGGTGTAGGCCTCTTCGAGGCCGCGGTGGGCGATGTACACCTCGCTGCCGGTGGCCGTGCGCTCGACGCGGGTGCGGAACTGGTCGCGTTCACCGGTGTCCCAGAGGTTGCCGAACACCTTGCCGATGGTGCTGCGGATGATGTCGGTGGGCAGCTTGGCGCGGTTCTCGGCCCAGTTGGTTTCGAGCAGGCCCGACTTGGCGTCGTCCACCACCAGGTTGAAGCCGCGCTGTTCCCAGAAAGCGCGCACCTGGGGCCACAGTTGCTCGGGCGCCATCGGCACCACAAGCCAGCGCTGCTGGCCCTGGCGTTCGACACGCATGCCGCCGCTCGTGGACAGCGCGACCGCAGGCGTTGCGGTGGCGGTGGCGGCAGCAGCGGTAGCACCCGTGGCACCCGTTGCAGGGGCACCGGCCGACGAAGCGCTGATGACCCCGCCTTGCGGCTGGTAGCGCGACTCGCGCGCCAGTTGGCTCAGGTCGGGTGGCACCTCCAGCGGCTTGCTCTTGGTGGCGGTGCTCTTGTAGTCGATGCTGTCACCGGACAGCCCGGCGTCCAGCGACGAGCAGCCGGCCTGCAAACCCAGCGTGGCGAGCGCGGCCAGCAAGGCCAGGGTGGAGGTCCGGATGGGGAAGGCGGTGGGGAGTGATTTCACGTTCGGGGTCTCCGACACGGCCGCAGTGCGGGCGTGTGATGGACTGAAAGGCCCGTGGGCCGGGGGCAATGTGTGGGGTGCGGGCCGGTTCAGCCGAGCAGACCGGCGTCGCGCAGCGCCTGCCCCACAAGGGCCTGGCCGCCCTCGGTGAGCGGCACGATGGGCAGCCGCACATGGTTCTGGCACAGGCCCAGCTGCGACAGCGCCCATTTGGTGGGTGCGGGGCTGGGTTCGCAGAAGAGCTGGCGGTGCAGGTTCAGCAGCTTGAATTGCAGCGCCGCTGCGCGCCGTGCGTCACCCTCGATGGCCGCCATGCACAGCTCGTGCATCAGGCGCGGTGCGATGTTGGCGGTGACGCTGACGTTGCCGTGCCCACCCAGCAGCATCAGCGCCACCGCCGTGCCGTCGTCACCCGAATAGATCGAGAAGCCCTTGGGCGACTGCTTGATGAGCTGGCAGGCGCGTTCGATGTCGCCACTGGCTTCCTTGATGCCCACGATGCCAGGCAGTTGCGACAGCCGCAACACGGTCTCGGGCTGCATGTCTGCCACCGTGCGGCCGGGCACGTTGTACAGGATCAGCGGCAGGTCAACGGCCTGTGCGATGGCACGGAAGTGCTGGTAGATGCCTTCCTGCGAAGGCTTGTTGTAGTAGGGCACCACCGACAGGTGGCAACTGGCGCCCACCTCTTTGGCGAAGTGCGCCAGTTCGATCGCCTCGGCGGTGGCGTTGGCCCCGGTGCCGGCCATGATCGGCACGCGCCCGGCGGCGTGCTGCACGGCGGCGCGGATGATGTCGCAGTTCTCTTGCATCGACACCGTGGGTGACTCGCCCGTGGTGCCGACGACGCCGATGCAGTCGGTGCCCTCGCTGATGTGCCAGTCGATGAGTTTGCGCAGCGCGGCGTAGTCCACGCTGCCGTCCGCATTCATCGGCGTGACCAGGGCGACGATGCTGCCTGTGATGGGTTCCATGGGGTCTCGGTTCGGGCCGGGTGATTCAGGCCGATCAGCAGATTTTAGCCGGCCGGGCCTGCCAGCCGGTAGCGGCGCGGCGGGGTAAGCCCGGGGGGCTCGTGTACCGCCACGATGCGCTGCACGAAGCGGGCCGGTTGGGCTTCAAAGCCATCTTCAAACGCCACCACGCGCAGACTCGCACAGGCTTGCAACAGTTCCCCGCTGCCGAGCAAGAATTCTGGCCGCGAGGGTTTGCCGATGTGCTGCTGGCCGTGCGCAAAGGTCTCAACGATCAGCACACCGTTGTCAGCCAGCGCGCGCAGCAAGTCGGGCCACAGCGCACGCCACAGGTAGTTGCTGACGACGATGCCGTCAAAGCGGCGCCCGGGCAGCGGCCACGGGCCGGCTTCGATGTCGGCTAGCACGATCTCGGCCAGGCCGCGCAGCGGCGCTACAGCAGCCTCATCGCGGTCGATACCCGTCACCTTCCAGCCTTGCGCCGCCAGCCAGCGCACATGGCGCCCGCTGCCGCAGGCCACGTCCAGCACCGTACCGCCAGCGGCGATCAGCGGCGCGAAGCGGGTGACCCAGGCCGAGGGTGCAAGGCCGCCGTGGTTCAGAAGCAGGCCCACAGTTGCGTAGCCAGGTCGCGCACGACGTGCGGGTTCAGGTAGGCCATGAAGACGGCGCCCAGCGCCGCCAACACAAGCAACCAGCCCGCAGCCTTCAGCAGCGGCTTGTTCATGCCGGTTGCGGCACCGTGCGTTGAATGGCCGTTTCGCGCACCGGCAGGTTGACGAGCGCGGCGAACACACCCAGCACCACCGCAATCCACCACACCACGTCGTAGCTGCCGGTGCTGTCGTAGAGCTTGCCGCCGAGCCAGGCGCCCATGAACGAACCCAGCTGGTGGCTGAGGAAGACGAAGCCGCCGAGCATGCTCATGTACTGCACACCGAAGATCTGCGCCACGATGGCGTTGGTGGGCGGCACCGTGCTCAGCCACAGCAAGCCCATCACGGCGGAGAAGATGTACACGCTCCACGGCGTCAGTGGCAGGCTGATGAAGGCCACGATCACCACCGAACGCAACAGGTAGATGGCCGACAGGATGTATTTCTTCGGCATGCGAGCCCCCAGGCTGCCGGCGGCGTAGGTGCCGAAGACATTGAACAGGCCAATCAGCGCCAGCGCGGTGGTGGCCACACCGGGCGACAGGCCGTTGTCTTTCAAGTAGCTGGGCATGTGTACGCCAATGAACACGACCTGGAAGCCGCAGACGAAGTAGCCGGCTGTGAGCCAGCGAAAACTCGGGTTGGCGAAGGCTTCGCGCATCGCCGAGCCCGCGCTTTGCTGGTGCATGGCCGCATGCGCGTTCGGCTCGCGCAGTCCCAGCGCCAGGGGCGCGATCAGCAGCGCAGTCAAAGCCAGCACAAAGAGCGCGTTTTGCCAGCCGATGCCGCTGATGAGCCCGGTTTCCACCGGCACCATCAGGAACTGGCCGAAGGAGCCGGCTGCTGCGGTCAGCCCCATCGCCCACGAGCGCTTTTCGGGCGCCACATTGCGCGCGATCACGCCGTACACCACCGCGTAGGTGGTGCCCGAATGCGCAATGCCGATGAGCAGGCCGACGCCGAAAAGGAAGGTCGCACCCGTGGTCGCCACTGCCATCACCGCCAGGCCCGAAGCGTAGAAGACGCTGCCAATAGCCAGCACGCGGAAGGCGCCAAAGCGGTCGGCCAGCATGCCCGTGAGCGGCCCGAAAAGGCCCCACACCAGGTTCTGGATGGCGATGGCGAAGGCGAAGGTCTCGCGCGTCCAGCCCCGATCCATCGTGACGGGTTGCAGCCACAGGCCGAAGCCGTGGCGGATGCCCATGCTGAGCGTGACTATTGCCGCGCCGCAGATCAGCAACTGAACCATCGACAGCTTGGGCGGCATGGAAGCTGCGTTCATGCGGCGATTGTCTGGCAAAACGCTGCACGTTGCCGCCAGCACCCTGGCTACAGTGGCAGCGCAACGAAGGGTGGTGCTGCATGAAAGTTCTGGTGCTCGGTGGTGGCGTGATCGGTGTCGCCTCGGCCTATTACCTGGCCAAGGCCGGCCACGAAGTGGAAGTGGTGGACCGCCAAAGCGGCCCGGCGCTGGAAACCAGCTTCGGCAATGCCGGTGAGGTGTCGCCCGGCTACAGCGCGCCGTGGGCCGGGCCCGGCGTGCCCATCAAGGCCATCAAGTGGATGTTGATGCAGCATTCGCCACTCGTCATCTGGCCGATGCTCGACCCCGCCATGTGGCGCTGGGCCCTGATGATGCTGGCCAACTGCACGCACAAGGCCTATGCGCTGAACAAGAGCCGCATGGTGCCGATTGCCGAATACAGCCGCGACTGTTTGAAGGCGCTGCGCGCCGAAACCGGCATCGCGTACGACGACCGCACGCAGGGCACGCTGCAGCTCTTTCGCACCCAGCAGCAGCTGGACGGCATTGGCGGCGATGTCGCGGTGCTCAAACAATACGGCGTGCCTTTTGAAGTGCTGGACCGTGAAGGCTTTTGCAAGGTTGAGCCGGCGCTGAAGCTGACGCAGGAAAAGTTCGTCGGCGCTTTGCGCTTGCCGAACGACGAAACCGGCGACTGCTTCAAGTTCAGCAACCGGCTTGCCGAGATGGCGGCGGCGCTGGGCGTGAAGTTCCGCTGGAACACGCGCATCGAAGCGCTGCAGGTCGGCGGCGGTGCCATCACCGGCGTACACACCGACGCGGGGCTCTTGAAGGCCGACCGCGTGGTGCTGGCCCTGGGCAGCCATTCACCGCAGCTGCTGGCGCCAGTGGGCGTGCGCATCCCCGTCTATCCCGTCAAGGGCTATTCGATCACGGTGCCGATCACCGACGCCCAGTACGCGCCCGAGAGCACCATCATGGACGAGACGCACAAGGTGGCAGTCACGCGCCTGGGCGACCGCATCCGCGTTGGCGGTACCGCAGAACTCGCGGGTTACAGCCTGAACCTGCGCGAGCCGCGCCGCGGCACGCTGAATCACGTCGTCACCGACCTGTTTCCGAGAGGCGGCGACATCAGCAAGGCCACCTTCTGGTGCGGCCTGCGCCAGATGACACCCGACGGCACGCCGATCATCGGCGCCACGCCGGTGCAGAACCTGCTGCTGGCCACTGGCCACGGCACGCTGGGCTGGACCATGGCGGCTGGCACCGGGCGCGTCATTGCCGACATCGTGTCGGGCAGGCAGCCGGAGATCGACATCGGCGGGCTGGCGATGGCGCGCTACGGCTGAGCGCGGCGCGCTGTCTCAAGCCGCGCCGGGCAGGCTGCCTAGAATCCGCCGCCATGCCCTCGATCAAACAAGATTCCACTCACTCTTCCATTTACGCCGAAGCCTCGATCCGCGTCCTGAAGGGCCTGGAGCCCGTCAAGCAGCGCCCCGGCATGTACACGCGCACCGAAAGCCCGCTGCACATCGTGCAGGAGGTGATCGACAACGCCGCCGACGAAGCGCTGGCCGGCGTCTGCAAGCTGATTGCGGTGACGCTGCATGCCGACGGTTCAGTCAGCGTGGACGACGACGGCCGCGGCATCCCCTTCGGCCTGCACCCTGAAGAGAAAGTGCCGGTGCTGGAGATCGTCTTCACCCGCCTGCACACCGGCGGCAAGTTCGACAAGGGCGCGGGCGGCGCCTACAGCTTCAGCGGCGGCCTGCACGGTGTGGGGGTGAGCGTGACGAATGCGCTGTCCAAGCGCCTGGCGGTGACGGTGTGGCGCGAAGGCCAGGTTGCGACGCTCGTTTTTGGCGACGGCGACGTGACCCTGCCGCTGCTGCTGCGCAAGGCCGGTGCGGGCGACCGCAAACGCGGCACCCGCGTGCAGACCTGGCCCGACCCCAAGTATTTCGAGAGCGCCGAACTGCCGCGCCACGACCTTGTGCACCTGCTGCGCAGCAAGGCCGTGCTGATGCCTGGCGTGACGGTGACGCTAACGATCGAGAAGAGCGGCCGTCACGACGATGAACAGCAGACCTGGAAGTACGAGAAGGGCTTGCGCGACTACCTGCTGCAAGGCCTGCCCGCCGACCCGCTGATCCCGCTCTTCGAAGGCGAACAGTTCGCCACCGCCAACGAAACCGAGAACTTCGCCGAAGGCGAGGGCGCCAGTTGGTGCGTGGCCTTCACCGACGAAGGCACCCTGCTGCGCGAAAGCTACGTCAACCTGATTCCCACGGTGGCTGGCGGCACGCACGAGTCGGGCTTGAAGGACGGCCTCTTCGGCGCCATCAAGGGCTTCATCGAGATGCACGCGCTGCTGCCCAAGGGCGTCAAGCTGATGCCCGACGACGTGTTCTCACGCGCCAGTTTCGTGCTCTCGGCCAAGGTGCTGGACCCGCAGTTCCAGGGCCAGATCAAGGAGCGGCTGAATTCGCGCGACGCGCTGCGGTTGGTCTCAAGCTACGTCAAGCCGGCGCTGGAACTGTGGCTCAACCAGCATGTGGATATCGGAAAGAAGTTGGCGGACCTCGTCATCCGCCAGGCCCAGACGCGCCAGCGCGCTTCTCAGAAAGTCGAGAAGAAACGTGGCTCGGGCGTCGCCGTGCTACCCGGCAAGTTGACTGACTGCGAAAGCCGCGACCTGCTGCACAACGAAGTCTTCCTGGTCGAAGGCGACAGCGCCGGTGGCAGCGCCAAGATGGGCCGCAACAAAGAAACGCAGGCCGTGCTGCCGTTGCGCGGCAAGGTGCTCAACACCTGGGAAGTCGAGCGCGACCGGCTCTTTGCCAACACCGAAATCCACGACATCGCGGTCGCCATCGGCGTCGATCCGCACGGGCCCAACGACACGCCCGACTTGAGCGGCCTGCGCTACGGCAAGGTCTGCATCCTGAGCGATGCGGACGTGGACGGATCGCACATCCAGGTGCTGCTCTTGACACTCTTCTTCCGTCACTTTCCGAAGCTCGTCGAGGCCGGCAACATCTACATCGCGCGGCCGCCGCTGTTTCGCATCGACGCGCCGGCGCGTGGCAAGCGGCCGGCGGCCAAGCTCTACGCGCTGGACGTGGGCGAGCTGGACGCAACGCTCGACAAGCTGAAAAAAGAAGGCGCGCGCGAAGGCTCCTGGACCATCAGCCGCTTCAAAGGCCTGGG
>JANNGN010000105.1:0-1785 GCA_031403895.1 Rubrivivax sp.
GATGCCGGCGATGCGCGCGCAGAAGTCGGGCAGCATCGTCAACATTGCGTCGGTGGTGGCTTTGGCCGGGCAGCCTGGCTATTTGCATTACGTTGCCAGCAAAGGCGCCGTGTTGTCGATGACCAAGGGCCTGGCCAAAGAGGCCGGCCCGCATGGCGTGCGCGTGAACGTGGTCGCGCCCGGCTTCGTGATCACCGACGCGACGAAGAACCGGCCGCTCGAGTGGCAGCAGTCGTTCCTGAAGGCGCGCGCCCTCTCGCGCGAGCAGCGGCCTGACGACCTGGTCGGCACCGCGCTGTACTTGCTGTCTGACCTGGCCGGCTTCGTTTCCGGCCAGACCATCGTGTTCGATGGCGGCCACATCATGTATTGAGCGGCCGCGAACGTCAGCGAACGTCCGCAACCACCCGCAACTACCCAAAAGCGCTGACCTGCGACCAAAGCAAACGGAGACACCATGAGCAACATCATCCTGCACCACTACGCGTTCTCCAGCTTTTCCGAAAAGCTGCGCGTCGCACTCGGCCTGAAGGGGCTGGCTTACCACTCGGTGGACATCCCTGGCGTGCCGCCGCGCCCGCTGCTGAACGCCCTGACTGGCGGCTACCGCCGTGTGCCGGTGCTGCAGATCGGTGCCGACATCTGGTGCGACACCAACATCATCCTGCCCGCGCTCGAGCGCCTGCACCCCACGCCGAGCTTCTACCCAGCCGGCTGCGAAGGCGTCGCACGCGGGCTGTCGTTTGCATGGGAACGCGCGATCTGGATTCCGACCATCGGCGTGCTGACGCACTACATCGGCGAACACATCCCGGCCGAATTCATCAAGGACCGCAAGGAGGGCTACCTCGGCATCGACATCAGCCGCGAGGCGATGGCGCCCGAGTTGCCGCTGCAGCGCCAGCGCGTGAGCGCGCAATACGCATGGCTGAAAACGGCGCTGGCCGACGGGCGCAACTTCATCTTCGGCGCGGCACCCAGCGCGCTCGACCTGAGCTGCTACCAAACGATGTGGCTGCTGCGCAAGAACTGCCCGCCGGAGGTTGACGCGATGCTCGGCATCGACTGGCCGCTGCCGGCCTGGTATGCGCGCGTCGCTGCCCTGGGCCACGGCACGCCGACGGCCATGAGTTCTGAGGACGCCTTCGCTGCGGCGCGTGAAACAAAACCCGCGCCGGTGACGCACCTGCAGCCCGACGGCGACCCCGGCGGCTTGCGCGCCGGCTGCCCGGTCACCGTGACGCCGGACGACAACGCCCGGGTGGCAGTTTCTGGCACGCTGGTCGCGGCCAGCGACAGCGAAGTCGTGATCCACCGCCGCGACGCGCAGGCCGGCGACTTGCACATCCACTTCCCGCGCCTCGGCTTCGACGTTGTCGCGTCCTGATGCGTTTTTGAAGAAACTCCCATGAGCCTCGAATCAAACAAACAACTCTGCCGCGATTACTTCAAAGCCTTTCTGGCCGGCGACACGGCCTGGATGGAACGCCACATTGCCGCCAGCTTCGTGCGCCATGACCCCGGCCTGCCTTTCGAAGTGCGCGGCCCGGCAGGCGTGAAGCAACTGCACGATGCGCTGCTGCCGGCCTTCCCCGACATGAAACTGCCGCTGGAAGACTTTGTCGCCGAGGGCGAGAAGGTGCTGGTGCGGCTGCGCGTGCAGGGCACGCACACGGGGCCCTTCGGCGACATGGCGGCCACCGGCCGCAAGATCGACATTGGCGTGCTCGACCTGTTCCAGATCCGCGACGGCGTGCTCATCGAGCACTGGGCGCTGCTCGACAA
>JANNGN010000106.1:0-4744 GCA_031403895.1 Rubrivivax sp.
GCCGGTGGCCTTTTGCTGCGCGACGGTGCCGCGCACCCAGGGGTCCGCCGCTGTGGTCTGTGCCAAGGCGGCCGTGGTGGGCGCCACAGCGGCCGCAGCCAGCAGCACGGAGCAGAGGACTGCTTTCATTGGCATGTGTGAACTGAAGTCAGGAGAGTGAACGCCAGTGTAGGCGCGCCGGATAATGCCTGTATGGCCATCCAGACCGACAACTTCGCGCCGCCGAACGAAACACCCGGCGGCGTGCCCACCCGCGTGGTGAGTGCGGCACCGGCGTCGCCGAACGAAGAAGCCATCGAACGCGCGCTGCGCCCCAAGGGCCTGGCCGAGTACGTGGGCCAGGTGAAAGCGCGCGAACAGCTGGAAATCTTCATCCGCGCCGCCCGTGGCCGCGCCGAAGCGCTCGACCATGTGTTGCTGTTCGGCCCGCCCGGCCTGGGCAAGACCACGCTGGCGCACATCGTGGCTTTCGAGCTGGGCGTGAACCTGCGCCAGACCAGTGGCCCGGTGCTCGAAAAGCCGAAAGACCTGGCCGCCATCCTGACCAATCTCGAGAAGAACGACGTGCTCTTCATCGACGAAATCCACCGCCTGAGCCCGGTGGTGGAAGAGATCCTCTACCCCGCGCTGGAGGACTACCAGATCGACATCATGATCGGCGAGGGCCCGGCCGCGCGCTCGATCAAACTCGACCTGCAACCCTTCACGCTGGTGGGCGCCACCACCCGCGCCGGCATGCTGACGAACCCGCTGCGCGACCGCTTCGGCATCGTGGCGCGGCTTGAGTTCTACACCGCCGAAGAGCTGTGCCGCATCGTCACCCGCTCGGCCGGACTGCTGAAGGTGCCCACCGACGCGGCCGGCGCGCTTGAGATCGCGCGTCGTTCAAGAGGTACCCCGCGCATCGCCAACCGCCTGCTGCGCCGCGTGCGCGACTACGCGCAGGTCAAGGGCAACGGCCACATCGACAGCAAAGTGGCCGACAAGGCGCTGGCGATGCTGGATGTTGACCCGCTCGGCTTGGACGTTATGGACCGCAAGTTGCTGGAAGCCGTGATCCACCGCTTTGGCGGCGGCCCGGTCGGGCTGGACAACGTGGCAGCCGCGATCGGCGAAGAAAGTGGCACCATCGAAGACGTGATCGAGCCCTACCTCATCCAGCAGGGCTACCTGCAGCGCACGCCGCGTGGCCGCATGGCGACAGTGGCGGCCTGGCGCCACCTGGGGCTTGCGCCGCCGCCGCGGCCTGCGGACGATTTGTTCGAGCTTTGAGCGAGCAATAGCGGGCACTTGCGGTCACTCGCGGACACTCGCGGACTCTTGCGAGGTCTTGCGGGCACGGCGCAGTCAGGCAGCCGGTGCCTCCAGGTGGGCGCGGTCGTCCCAGCCCACGACCACGAAGCGCTCGCCCGTGAAGAGCAGGCGGTTGATGGTTGCATTGGCGAGCTGCCAGGTGCGCGGCGCGCCGAGTTCGAGGCCCGACGCCGCGCGGTACAGGCAGTCGAGCACGCCGCCATGCGTCACCACTGCAATCGCCTGGCCGGCGTATGGCAGCGACAGCCGTGTCACGGCGGCCACGCTGCGCTCATAGAAAGTGCGCAGCGGCTCGCCGCCGCCAGGGCCGAAGTCCGGCTCGCGACGCCGCCAGCGCAGTGCGTCGTCGGGCCACAGCTCTTCGACATCGGCATAGGTCAATCCTTCCAGGCGACCGAAACCCCTTTCACGCAGGGCCGCGTCCCGCGTCACCGGCAGGCCCGTCACGCGGGCCAATGCCAGGGCCGTGTCGTGCGCACGTTGCAGGTCGCTGCTGTAGATGGCCACCAGGTCTTCGCCGGCCAGTGCATGGGCCAATTGCAGGACCTGGCTGCGGCCGACAGCGTCCAGCGCCACGTCAAGCTGGCCTTGCAACCGGCGCTCAACGTTCCACGCCGTCTGGCCATGGCGCAACAAGAAGACCCGCGTGGGCTCGATCATGGCGCGCGGGGGCGCCTCAAAAGTCGCCAGCCAGGAGCCGGTGGTTGAGCGTGTAGGTGCCCGAGAACGTGGCCTCGCCCAGCACGCGGCCGGCCAGCTTTTCGCGCACCTGCGCGCCCGTGAACACGCTGTCCAGCGGCAGACGAGGCACCGACACGGCGTAGAGCGTGAAGACGTAGTGGTGGACCAGCGAGTCGTTGAACGGTGGGTACGGGCCGTCGTAGCCAAAGTACTGGCCCGCCATCTGCTCGTGGCCGGCGAACCAGCCTGTGTAGTCGTTCAGGCCGTGACGGGCGCAACCCGGCACCGAACCGGGCACTTCGGGCCCGGCCTTGCCGCGCGGCGTGAAACCCCGGCTGAATTCGCCCTCGCCGATGCTGGCGGGTGTGGGCGGCAGGTCAACCAGCACCCAGTGAAAGAAGTCCACGCGCGGCAGGTCGGCGGGCACTTCACGGCCAGGCTGGTTGACGTCGTCGCCACGGCTCGGAACGTCGAAGTCGTGGCAGATCAGCACCACCGATTGCGTGCCCGCAGGCAGGTCACTCCAGGCCAGGTGCGGGTTGAGGTTGTCGCTGAAGGTCGCGCCGCCTGCGCCGTCGGGTTTGCCGGCGGCGTAGCGCGGGGGGATGCGGTCGCCGTTGGTCCAGCTATCGCTCCAGAGTTTCATAGGTTCAGACCTCCGGTCAGGGACTCAGACACCCCAGACCACCGGCTCGTTGGCCGCCTGACTGCGGCGCAGCATGTCGATCATGGGCCACAAGCGCTGGCGCAACGCCACGGCGGGCTTGGCAGACGCCTCAGCGTCGTCGTCTGGAGGTTTCTCTTCTGCCGCAACGGCAGCTTGCAGGGTCGCCACGGCCACCAGCATGGCTGCTGGTTCAATGATGCCCTTGGCGGCGGGCTCACGCCCGAGCAGGCGCAGCAACTGGTCACCGTGCGGGCCAAGCATGATGAGGTCACCGCTGGCAGCGCTCTTGAACTTGTAAATCATGATGCATGCATTGTGAGGGCAGCAGTTCGGCAGCTACCCCATGCACCGTTTGCGACTTTTTTCACGTCGATGAAACTTACAGATTCTGACCGTCCACTTTCGCGGACAGTAAACGCCAGAACGCAAACCCTTGAAATGCTTTGGTTTTTCATGACTCCCCAGGGACTGGCACGCAATCTGCTCTTCGTAGCTGAGTGCAGTTCCTTCGGGGAGCCGCCCGCGTAGGTCAAGTTTGCTTTCACACCATCAATAAGGGGTTGTTCATGAAGAAAAATCTTGTGGCGAGTGCAGTCAAGAGTATCGGTATGGCCCTGGCCGTCTCGGCCTGCGGACTGGCATCTGCTGTGCCCATCACGTACGAGGGCGTGCTGTCCTCGGGCGTGACAACTGGCGGTTTCGTCAATGACCCGGCGCTGTCGGGTTCACCCAACGACGACTTCTGGAGCTTCTCGGCTGTTCAGGGCGACGTGATCACGATCGCGGTGCAACGCCTGAACAGCGGCTTGGACCCTGCGGCCATCCTTTACGAGGGTGTAGGGCTGGATACCGCTGGCTTGCTGCAAGTTGCGGCTGCGGACGACAACCTGGCGGAGTTGCCCGGATTCGGCGGGCCGTTTGCCGACGCGCTGATCAGCTACACCGTCGTGAACTCAGGCCAATTCACGCTGCAAGTCTGGGACTTCTTGAGCGACGCACAAATTCCAGGTGGCTTCTGTTACCAGGTGACTCTGAATGGCACGCCCACCAGCCAGCAGTTTGGTTGCAACACGGTCGCAGAGCCTGGCAGCTTGGCACTGGCCGGCATGGCGCTTCTGGGTGTTGCCGGCTTGCGCCGCAGCAAGAAGGGTCTGACGGCTTAGATTCCCTGAGCAGGCAGCCAAGCCTGCGCCATGACAATCAAGATCGAACCTGTGGGATTTGCGTCCCACAGGTTTTTTTCATCCCCGCACCAGTCGGATGGACGGCTTCACCGGGCGTGGCGCTGGTAGGTTAAGCAACACCGGCAGCCGCTGCTCGAAACTCAGCGCATCCAGCGCCGGCGCAAACAGATAACCCTGGAATTCATCGCACCCCGCGTCGTGCAAAAAGCGCCGCTGCGCTTCAGTTTCCACACCCTCGGCAATGACCTTCATGCCCAGCGCGCGCGCCATTTGCAGGATCGCGCGCACGATGCCGGCGTCGCGGTCGTCGTCGGGCAGGCCGCTGATGAAACTGCGGTCGATCTTGAGCTTGTCGATCGGGAAGCGCTTCAGGTACGCCAGGCTCGAGTAGCCGGTGCCAAAGTCGTCAATCGACATGCGCACGCCCAGCCGTGCCAGCGCGTGCAGCCGGTGCAGCGCCTCGTCGGCGTCGTGTACGAGGATCGATTCCGTCAACTCCAGTTCCAGCAGCGGCGCTGGCAACCCGCTCACGGCCAGCACGCTGGCCACGCGGTCCACGAAGTGCCCCTGCCGGAACTGCAGCGCCGAAACGTTGACGGCAATCGGCATCGCCAGGCCCCTGGAATGCCACAGCGCGGCCTGGCGCACGGCCTGGCTGAGCACCCAGTCGCCAATCGGCACGATGAAGCCGCTTTCTTCAGCCACCGGAATGAAGCGCGCGGGTGCCACCTCGCCCATTTCGGGGTCACGCCAGCGCAGCAGCGCTTCGGCGCCGGTGATGCGGCCGTCGTCCATGCTGACCTGCGGCTGGTAGTGCAGGCGGAAACGGCCGCTGACCAGCGCCTGGCGCATGGCATGGTCCAGCCGCATGTGGCTGCGGCGGTCAACCTCGGCGCGC
>JANNGN010000107.1:0-3316 GCA_031403895.1 Rubrivivax sp.
GGGCGTGAAGGTGATCGAGGTCAACATGCCGCTGCTGATGGACCTGAACACCGCCGTCAGCTTTCCGGTCGCGATGCATGAAGCGCACGGCGACATGGTGGCGTACCTGTTGACCACCGGCACCGGCATCACGATCGAGACACTCGCGGCCCTTGCCGCCAGCCCCGACGTGAAGGGCACCTACCTCGGCCTCGTGATCCCGCACAAACTGCCCGGGCCCAACAACACGCTGGTCGATTCCAAACCCGCCTACGACGCGGCGATGAAGACATCGCGCCCGGCGCTGCAGGCGCTGTACCGCCGCACCTTCAACAAACACAGCCTGGACGCCATCGTCTTCCCCACCGTGCCCCGGGTCGCGATGGCGGCGAATGCCGAATCCAGCAGCGTGGCGACCTTCATGGCCGTGATTCAGAACACCGACCCCGGCAGCAACGCGGGCGTGCCGGGGCTGCAGATTCCGGTCGCGCTGGGGGCCAGCAGCAAACTGCCGATCGGCATCGAACTCGACGGCCCGGCCGGCAGCGACCGGCGCCTGCTGGCCATCGGCCTGGCGGTGGAAGCGCTGCTGGGGCGGCTGCCGGCGCCCGCGCGCTGAAATGCAGGGCCGGCCTGCAACGATCGACCGTGGAGGTCTCAGATGCAAGCCCTGACCTTGCTGCGCATCCAGGCGCACGCCAACCGCCTGGCCAACCATCGGCTGCACACCACGATGGCGATGCTGAGCCCCGCCGATCTGCACGCCCCGCGCACCGGTTTCTTCCCGTCGCTGATGGCGACGCTGAACCACATCCTGTGGGTGGATCAGTACTACATCGACGTGCTGCACGGCGACCACGACCGCGACAGCGCAGCGCGCGAGACGGCGCTGGCCTTTGTTCCCGACGACACGCTCTCAGCGTTGGCCGAACGTCAACGCGCCAGCGACGAACGCCTGCTGCGCTGGCTGATGGCCGCCGACGCCGCCGCGCTCGACCGCACGGTACACATGCCGCGCGCGCAGGGCCGCATCCAGCGCGACGCCGCCGCGCACATGCTGCAGCACCTCTTCATGCACCAGACGCACCACCGCGGCCAGGCCCACGCCATGCTCTCGGGCACGACGGTGCCGCCACCGCCGCTGGACGAATTTCTGATGCCGAGCGAGCCGCACCGGCGCACCGTGGAGATGGCGGCGCTGCAGTGGGATGAGGCGCTGGTTTTCGGACCGCAGCCCTAAACTTGACGCCAACGTCAACCGCCTCAATCAGAACCGGCGGACCACAGGAGACCCCCCCACATGCCCGCGCTCACGTCCAAGCTCAACCCGCGCTCTGAAGAATTCAAGGCCAGCGCCGGCCAGATGCGCACCCTGGTGGACGACCTGAACGCCAGGCTCGCGGTCATTGCGCAGGGTGGTGGCGACGCCGCGCGCGCCAAGCACAGCGCACGCGGCAAATTGCTGCCGCGCGAGCGGGTGGAAATGCTGCTCGACCCCGACACGCCGTTTCTGGAAATCGCGCCGCTCGCAGCGCTCGACCTTTACGACAACGTCGCCCCCGGCGCCGGCCTCATCACTGGCATCGGCCGCGTGAGTGGTGTCGAATGCCTGATCGTCTGCAACGACGCCACCGTCAAGGGCGGCACCTATTACCCACTCACGGTGAAGAAACATCTTCGCGCGCAAGAGATCGCGCAGATGAACCGGCTGCCCTGCATCTACCTGGTGGACAGCGGCGGCGCCAACCTGCCGAACCAGGACGAGGTCTTTCCCGACCGCGACCACTTCGGCCGCATCTTTTACAACCAGGCGCAGATGTCGGCACAGGGCATTCCGCAGATTGCCGTCGTCATGGGTTCGTGTACGGCCGGTGGTGCCTATGTGCCGGCGATGAGCGACGAGGCCATCATCGTGAAGAACCAGGGCACAATTTTTCTCGGCGGCCCGCCGCTGGTGAAGGCCGCCACCGGTGAAGTCGTGACGGCTGAAGACCTGGGCGGTGGCGACGTACACACGCGCCTGTCGGGCGTGGCCGACCACCTGGCCGACAACGACATGCACGCGCTGGCGATTGCACGCGCGAGCGTGGCCAACCTGAACTGGCGCAAGCCCGATCAGCTCAAGCGCGTGCCGCCGCGTGCGCCGCTCTTTGATGCGGCCGAGTTGCACGGTGTGATTCCGAAAGACGCGCGCAAGCCCTTCGATGTGCGCGAAATCATCGCCCGCATCGTCGATGGCTCGGAGTTCGACGAATTCAAGGCCCGCTACGGCGCCACGCTGGTGACGGGCTTCGCGCACATCGAAGGCATGCCGGTGGGCATCATCGCCAACAACGGCATCCTGTTCGGCGAAAGCGCGCAGAAGGGCGCGCACTTCATCGAGCTGTGCTGCCAGCGCCGCGTGCCGCTGGTCTTTCTGCAGAACATCACCGGCTTCATGGTCGGGTCCATGCGGCAGGAGCGGCTGGGGCGCTATTCCTTTCTCGCCTGCAATCCATCCGCCACGCTCACTGTCGAGAATGGCCGGGCTTTTCTCGATGGCGTTCCCCGGGATGAAGCGCCGCTCGCCGTGCTCGATCGGCTGCTCGCGGAAAACCGCTGCACCCATGTGCCGGGCCTGCCGCCGTTCCAGGGCGGCCTTGCCGGCTATATCGCCTATGAGTTCGGCCGCCGGCTGGAACCCCATGCCCGCATCCCGGCCTTCGATCCGCTGTGCCCGGACATGATGCTCAACCGCTATGATGCGGTTGCGAGTTTCGATCACATGCAGGAACGCGCCTGGATCATCGGCACCGACGACGCGCAGGCCGACCGACTTGAGAAACTTCTACAGTGCAAGCCTGCCGCATCGGGCTCGCACATCATCGAGGGCTGGACTTCGAACTTCACCCGCGCCGCATATGAAAAGGCGGTGGCGCGCACCATCGAATACATTCTGGCGGGCGACATTTTCCAGGCCAATATTTCCCAGTGCTTCGCCGCCGCCATCCCGCCGGGCTTCGACGGGCTCGCCTTCCACCGGCGCTTGAGACAGCGCAATCCGTCGACCTTCGCCGCCTATCTCGATTACGGCGGTGTCAAAATCGCGTCGAGCTCGCCGGAGCGGCTCTTCAGTTTCGACGGCAAGACGGTCGAAGCCCGGCCGATCACGGGAACGCGGCGGCGCGACGCCGATCCGGCCCGCGATGCGGCCCTCGTCGCCGAGCTCGCCTCGAGCCGCAAGGACCGGGCCGAAAATGTGATGATCGTCGATCTCCTGCGCAACGATCTGTCGCGCGTATGCGCCCCGGGCAGCGTACGGGTGCCGGTGCTGTGCGGGCTCGAATCTTATGCCTCG
>JANNGN010000108.1:0-3219 GCA_031403895.1 Rubrivivax sp.
GGAGGCCTACCCGTACTACGACGCCGCCACGCGTGGCATCCGCTTCGATGCGATGCTGGCCGCACTGCGCGCTGCCATGCCGGGCACGGTGGTGGTGCTGCACGCCTGCTGCCACAACCCCACCGGCTGCGACCTCACGGCCGCGCAGTGGGAGCAAGTCGCCACGCTGTGCAAGGCAGGCGGGCTGGTGCCCTTCCTCGACATGGCCTACCAAGGCTTCGGCAAAGGCATTGCCGAGGACGGCGCCGCAGTGCGCATCTTTATGGCGCAGGGCATGCCGTTTTTCGTTTCAACGTCGTTTTCCAAGAGCTTCTCGCTCTACGGCGAGAGAGTTGGCGCGCTCAGCGTGGTGTGCGCCAGCGCTGAAGAAAGCAGCCGTGTGCTGTCGCAGTTGAAGATCGTGATCCGCGCCAACTACTCCAACCCGCCAACCTTTGGCGCCCACGTCGTGACCACCGTGCTCACGACACCGGCACTGCGTGCAATGTGGGAAGAAGAACTGGCCGCCATGCGCGAGCGCATCCACGCCACGCGCGTGCAACTGGTGCAGCGCCTGCGGGATGCGGGCGCGGGCGGTGTGGCCGGTGATCTGGACTACATCACCCAGCAGATGGGCATGTTCAGCTACTCCGGCCTGAGCCAGCCGCAGATGCAGCGCTTGCGCAGCGAGTTCGGCGTCTATGGGCTCGATTCCGGGCGCATCTGCGTGGCGGCCATCAACAGCCGCAACATTGACGGCGTGGTGGCTGCGCTTGCAAAGGTGATGTAGGGCGCGCGCTGCAAGATCGCCAGTCGAAGGCGGTGTTTTCTCGCTTTCAAGTGCCCTGCGGGTGGCGCACCATGACTTCAGCGCTGGGGACACACCCGCCAAAAACGCAGGCCTTGCGGGCACTTTGCTGCAATGCAGCAAAATTGACGGTACAGTCAGCAAAACCCCAAGGTTGGGCCGGCAAAATCGTTGGCAGCCACCCTGCGCCACACCGGAGTCACCGATGCTTTATCAGATGTACGAGACACAACGCGCGCTCATGTCGCCGTTCTCCGAGTTCGCCAGCGCTTCGGCCAAGCTCTACGACCACCCCTTGTCGCCCTTTGCACACACGCCGATGGCGCAGCGCGTGTCGGCTGGCTTTGACCTGCTGCACCGGCTGGCCAAGGAATACGAAAAGCCGCCCTTCAACATCACCGCCGCCACCGTCGGCGGCGTGACGATCGCGGTGCAGGAGCAGGTGGCCGTCACCAAGCCCTTCTGCCGGTTGCTGCGCTTTAAGCGCTTCACGGACAACCCCACGGCGCTGGACCAGATGAAGGGTCAGCCCACGGTGCTGGTGGTGGCACCCTTGTCGGGCCACCATTCCACGCTCTTGCGCGACACCGTGACGAGCCTGCTGCATGACCACAAGGTGTACATAACAGACTGGACCGACGCGCGCATGGTGCCGCTGGCCAGCGGCCCTTTCCACCTTGACGACTACGTTGAGTACGTGCAGGAATTCATCCGCCACTGCGGCCCTGAAGTGCATGTGATCTCGGTCTGCCAGCCCACCGTGCCGGTGCTGGCCGCCGTCTCGCTGATGGCCAGCCGCGGCGAGCCCACGCCGCGCAGCATGACGATGATGGGTGGCCCCATCGACGCCCGCCTGAGCCCCACCGCAGTCAACAACCTGGCCACCAACAAGAGCTTCAACTGGTTTGAGACCAATGTGATCTTCCGCGTGCCGCAGAACTACCCTGGCGCGGGCCGTGCGGTGTATCCGGGCTTCATGCAGCACACCGGCTTCGTGGCCATGAACCCCGACCGCCATCTGAGCAGCCACTACGACTACTTCCGCGACCTGATCCGCGGCGACGACGACAGCGCCGAGGCGCACCGCCAGTTTTACGACGAGTACAACGCCGTGCTCGACATGCCGGCCGAGTACTACCTGGACACCATCAAGACCGTGTTCCAGGACTTCGCGCTCGTCAACGGCACCTGGATGGTCAGGGGCGAACTGGTGCGGCCGCAGGACATCACCACGACCGCGCTGCTCACCATCGAAGGCGAGCTCGACGACATCTCAGGCGCCGGCCAGACCAAGGCCGCGCACGGGCTCTGTTCGGGCCTGCCGGCCAGGCGCGCCTTCCATTACGACGCCATCGGTGCCGGCCATTACGGCATCTTTTCGGGCCGCCGCTGGCGCGAGAAGGTTTACCCCGAAGTGCAAGGCTTCATTGCGCGCTTTGATGCGCAAGCCACCGCAGCCAGCCAAGCTGCGAAAGCTGCTGTCAACACTGCTGTCAAGTCCGCCGTCAAGGCTGCGGTCAAGTCAGTGGCCAGATCGCCAGCCAAGGCAGCCAAGGCGGTCAAGCCCGCCAAGCCGGCCGTCCACGCGGTTCGCCGCAAAGCGCGCGCCTGAACCAGCGCGCCGAGGCGCCGAGGCGCGCCAACCCCGCGCCGATAATGTGGCGGTGACCCCGCCCACGCCTTCGCCCACGCCTTCGCCCTCGCTTGCCGCTGACTTCGCCGCGCGGCTCGACGCCGCGCTGCCGCAGACGCAATGCACACGCTGCGGCTACCCCGACTGCCGCAGCTACGCCGGGGCCATGGCCGCAGGCGACGCCGACATCAACCGCTGCCCGCCCGGTGGCGCCGAAGGCATCGTGCGGCTGGCGCAGATCATGGGCCGCGCGCCGAAGCCGCTGGACGCCGAGCGTGGCACCGAAGGCCCGCGCGCGCTGGCCGTCATCGACGAAGCCTGGTGCATCGGCTGCACGCTGTGCATCAAGGCCTGCCCGGTGGACTGCATCGTCGGCGCGCCCAAGTTGATGCACACCGTCATCGACAAGCTCTGCACCGGCTGCGAACTGTGTGTCCCGGTGTGCCCGGTGGACTGCATAGCGATGCTGCCGGTGACGCCGGGCAAGACCGGCTGGCAAGCCTGGAGCCAGACGCAGGCTGAGGAAGCGCGCGACCGCTACGCCTTCCACCACCTGCGCGTCGAACGCGACCAGCGCGAAAACGACGAACGCCTGGCCGCCAGGGCGCAGGCCAAGCTGGCCGACCTGGGCGCACACAGCAGCATCACCGACCCCGAAACGCTGGCCGCCAAACGCGCCGTCATCGACGCCGCGCTGAAGCGTGCGCGGGCTGCACGAGCCCATGACAACGAGAGCACGGACGCGCATGAAAGCTGAAGCGATCGCGCCGTTTTTCGCCACCCTGGCGGCCGTCAACCC
>JANNGN010000109.1:0-10551 GCA_031403895.1 Rubrivivax sp.
CCCCCCCCCCCCCCCCCCCCCCGCGCCCCGCGGCCGGGCGCCCCCCCCGCGGGGGGGGGCGCGCCCGCGGGCCCCCCGCCGGGGGCCGGGGGGGTGGGGCGCCGGCCGCGGCGCGCCCCCCCCCCCCCCCCCCCCGCCGCTGGTGGCCCGGCGAAGCCGGTTCCACGGCGGCCGCTGGGTCGCGTGAGCTTGGAAGAGTGCTGGCATGGCCTGGGCTGAACCGATCACGCTGTCGGGGCCGCACGCGCGGCTTGAGGCGCTGGCGATGGCGCACCACGACGCCCTGTGCGACGCTGCACGCGACGGCGAACTCTGGCGCCTTTGGTACACGGCGGTGCCCGCGCCCGAAGGCATGGCGGCCGAGATCCAGCGCCGGTTGGCGCTGCAGGCGGCGGGGTCGATGCTGCCGTTCACGGTGTTCGATGGCCGTGCCCGAGTCGTCGGCATGACGACCTACATGAACATCGACGCCAGCCACAAACGCGTCGAAATCGGCAGCACCTGGACCGCGCAAAGCGCCCAACGTTCGCCGCTGAACACGCAGTGCAAGCGCCTGCTGATCGGCCATGCATTCGAGCAACTGGACTGCATCGCGGTCGAGTTCCGCACCCACCGCCTGAACACCCAAAGCCGGCACGCCATCGAACGCCTGGGCGCGCAGCTCGACGGCATCCTGCGCGCGCACGCGCGGGCCAGCGACGGCAGCCTGCGCGACACCGCCGTTTACAGCATCACTGCCGCTGAATGGCCGGCCGTCAGGTCGCACCTGGACTGGCAACTGATCAAACCGCGCTGAGCGCCACAGCACCCTGGAGCCCGCCCGCATGGCCAAGCAGAAGAACATCACGGTCGAAGACCTGTGGAAATTTGAACGCCTGGGCAGCGTCAGCCTGAGCCCGGACGGCGCACAGGCCGTGACCACGCTGTCGCGCCATTCGATGGAAGACAACAAGTCGATGTCGTCGCTGTGGCTGCTGTCCACGCTGGGCGGCGCGCCGCGCCTGCTCACCACCGGCGGCGACAAGGATGGTCAGCCGCGCTGGAGCCCGCACCGCAAAGACGGCACCGAACTGATCGCCTTCACCGCCAAGCGTGAACAGGAAGGTGCGAAGGACAAGGAAAGCCAGCTCTACGTCATTGCACCCGACGGCGGCGAGGCACGGCGCGTGTCCGACGTGGCCACCGGCGTCGAAGGCTTTCGCTGGTGCCCGGACGGCCAGCGGCTGGTCTTCATCTCATGGGTCTGGCCCGAACTGAAGGGTGCCCAGGCGCAGGCCAAGCAGCACAAGACCTTCAGCGAGCGCAAGGAAAGCGGCTACGCCACCAGCGAATCGCAGTACCGCCACTTTGACCGCAACCTGCCGCTGGGGCGCGTGCCGCACCTGCACCTGCTGGCGCTGGGAACAGGTGGCCCCGGCACGGCGCGCGACCTGTTCGAGGGCACGCCCTATGAACTCGGCCGCGCCGACCCCGGCGAGCAGAACTTCGACATCTCGCCCGACGGCAAACGCATCGTCTTCGCCTTCGACCCTGCGCCCGTCAAGCGGGCCGATGGCCGCTTCGCATTGGCCGAGATGGAACTCAAGTCGGGCAAGACCACAGTCATCGCGCGCGACCCGGAATGGGACTTCAGCACCCCGCGGTACAGCCCCAAGAGCGGCCCCAAGAGCGGCCCCGACAGCGGCCCAGACAACGCGCGCATCGCCTTCACCGCCAGCCACGTCGGCCGCAAGCACACGATGCCTTCGCTGCTGGCCCTGTGGCAGCGTGACAGTGGCAAGTGGGAAGCCATCAGCGCCGAGTGGGATCACCAGGTACACGCGCCGCTGCACTGGGAAGACGACGGCGAGGCGGTGCTCTTTTGCACTGAACAAAAAGGCCGCCGACATCTGTGGCGCTTTGACATTGCCGACCGCCGCGCCGAAGTGGTGGTGGCCGGCGGCTGGGTCAGCGCTTTCGACAAGGCCGCCGGCACGCTGGTCACGGTGGCCGACTCTGCCCTGCACCCGAGCCGTTTGCACGCCCACGCACCGGGTGCCAAGCCGCTGCGCATCGAGACCTTCAACGACACGCTGCTTGGCGCATTGGCGCTGGGCCGGGTGGAAGAGGTGTGGGTCAAGGGTGCGAACCCGGTCACGGAGAAACGGGGCAAAAGCGGCGACGACGTGCAGATGTGGCTCGTCTATCCGCCCGGCTTCGACGCGAAGAAGAAGTACCCGGTGATGCACAACATCCACGGCGGCCCGCACACGGGGCCCGGGGACAACTGGCACTACCGATGGAACACCCAGCTGTTTGCAGCGCAGGGCTACATCGTCGCCAGCGTCAACTACCACGGCTCTTCAGGCTTTGGTTATGCGTTTCTCGACAGCATCACGCACCGCTGGGGCACGCTTGAGTTGCAGGATGTGGAAGCCGGCACCGACTGGCTGCTGAAGAAGCCCTGGGTCGATCAGGGGCGCGTCTTCGCCACCGGCGGCAGCTACGGCGGCTTCATGGTGGCTTGGATGAACGGCCATGTGAAAGCGGGTCGTTACCAGGCCTATGTCTGCCACGCCGGCTGCTTCGACTGGGTGGCGATGTTCGCCGACGACGCCTGGAGCTGGCATGCCAAGGAACTCGGCGGCTGGTACTGGGACGACATGGCCAAGATACACGCCCAGAGCCCGCACGCCTATGCCGCGACGATGAGCACGCCCACACTCGTGATCCACGGCGCGCTGGACTACCGCGTGCCCGACGGCCAGGGCCTGGCCTACTACAACACGCTCAAAGCGCGCGGCGTCGATGCGCGGCTGCTGTGGTTTCCGGACGAGAACCACTGGATCCTGAAGCCGCGCAACAGCCGGCTCTGGTACGGTGAATTCTTCGGTTGGCTGAAGAGCCACGATCCTGCTCAGAACCCCGGCGCCAGAAACAAACGTTGACACAGCGGGCCATCGGTCATGCGGCGACAATGAAAACTATCCAGTCGCCGGGGCACCGGGATGTTGATCAACTTTTTCTACACGCTGCGCGCCGCCAAGCTCAAGGTCTCCGTCAAGGAATACCTGACGCTGCTGGAAGCCATCCAGGCCGGCGTCATCGACGACGACGGTGGCCCCACGGTCGATAAGTTCTACTACCTGGCGCGCACTTCACTGGTGAAGGACGAAACGCAGTTCGACAAGTTCGACCGCGCTTTTGCCGCCTATTTCAAGGGCGTTGAACTGCTCACCGACTTCACGCAGGACGTGCCGCTGGACTGGCTGCGCAAGACGCTGGAACTTGAACTCAGCGCCGAGGACAAGGCCAAGATCGAGACGATGGGTTGGGACGAACTGATGGAAACGCTGAAGAAGCGTTTCGAGGAACAGAAAGAGCGCCACGAAGGCGGATCCAAGATGATCGGTACTGGAGGCACCAGCCCATTCGGTGCCTACGGCGTCAACCCGCAGGGCATCCGCATCGGCCAGGACAAGAGCCGCGGCCGCAGCGCGGTGAAGGTGTGGGACCAGCGCGCCTACAAGGACTACGACGACACGCGGGAACTGGGCACGCGCAACATCAAGGTCGCATTGCGCCGCCTGCGCCGCTTTGCGCGCGAAGGCGCGGCCGATGAGCTGGACCTGGACGACACCATCCACTGCACAGCCGCCAACGCCGGCATGCTGGACATCAAGATGGTGCCCGAGCGCCACAACAAGGTGAAAGTGCTGCTGCTGATGGACGTGGGCGGCACGATGGATGAACACATCCACCGCGTCGAGGAACTTTTCTCCGCCGCCAAGACCGAATTCAAGCACCTGGAGTTCTATTACTTCCACAACTGCGTCTATGACTTCATGTGGAAGAACAACAAGCGCCGCTACAGCGAAAAGCACGCCACCTGGGACGTGATCCGCAAGTACAACAGGGACTACAAATTGCTGTTCGTGGGCGACGCCACCATGAGCCCGTACGAGATCCTGCAGCCCGGCGGCAGCGTCGAATACAACAACGAAGAAGCCGGCGCCGAATGGCTGCAACGGCTGACGAATGCGTTTCCCAAATTCGCCTGGATCAACCCCGAACCGCAAGGCGTGTGGCAGTACCGGCAGAGCATTGCCGTGGTCCAGCAACTGGTCAACCAGCGCATGTTCCCGCTCACGCTGGCCGGGCTGGAAGGTGCGATGCGGCTGCTCAGCAAATGAGCCTCTGGCAGCGCAGGGCAGCGCTGCGTCGGGCGCTGGGTGCTTCGGTTTGTGCGCGCTGGTGGATGCTGATGGCGCTGAGCTTGGGCGCGATCTTGACTGGTTGCGCCAGCACACCGGCGCCGCCCGCCACCGCCACGGCAGCCACCACAGCCGCAGGCACCGCATCCCCGACGCCCGCGCCGGCGGCCGAAGCCTTCTCGCTCGTCACGCCGCAGGAATTCGAACAGCAGTCGCCGACGCTGGGCGTGCAGATCGAAATCAACGCGCCGGCTGAGCTGAAGGCGCTGCTCGAACGCCATCTCGACGTGGTGCGCCTGGGCCGCATCTCGCGCGACGATGTTGACGACACCGAATGGGCGCGCCTGATCGATGCGTCGCCCGCGCAGGTGCGCGAACTGCTGCAGACCGAGGGCTACTTCGCGCCCACCGTGACCGTGTCGCGAGAACCCGGCCGCGCTACCGGCCAACCCGACCAGGTGCGGCTGCTCGTGCAGCCCGGTGCACGCGCACGCATCTCGCGCGTCACGCTTGAAGCCGAAGGCGAAGTCGAACGGGCTGCCAGCGCTGGCGACGAACAAGCCATCGCCACGCTGGCGAAGTGGCGCAGCGCCTGGGACTTGCCCGTGGGCAGCGACTTCCGCAACCCGGCCTGGGCTTCGGCCAAGTCGGCCGCACTGGCGCGCCTGCGCGCCAGCGGCTACGCGCTGGCCACCTGGACTGGCACTGGCGCTGATGTCAATGCACAGCGCAACGAAGTGCGCCTGTTCCTGGTCGCCGACACCGGCCCGCTGTTCCGCTTGGGGCAACTGCAGATCGAAGGCCTGGTCGCGCAGGACGCCGACACCGTGCGTTACCTGGCCTACACGCGGCGCGGTGCGCCGGTGACGGAAGCGCTGCTGCTGGACTTTCAAGAGCGGCTGCAGAAGTCGGGCCTGTTCGAGACCGTCAACGTCACGCTCGACCCCGACCCCACGCAGGCCGCCGATGCCACCGTGCTGGTGCGGCTGCGCGAGGCGCCGTTGCAGGTTTACACCTTCGGCCTGGGCATCAGCGCCAACACCGGGCCGCGGGCTTCGGTGGAGCATGTCTATCGTCGCGTGTTCGGGCTGCCGGCCTCGTCCAAGATCAAGGTCGAAGTCGGCCAGAAGCGCCAGGCCGGGGGCGCAGAAATCAGCGGGCGGCCTGACGAAGGGCTGTACCGCAACCTGCTTGGCGGCGCCGTCGAACGCCTGGTGTCCGACACCGACATCGTGCTGTCGCAGCGCCTGCGGCTGGGCCGCTCGCAGGACACGCAGCGCCTTGAGCGGCTGTTCTACGTCGAAGCCGATCGCTCATCGCGCCGCACCAACGCTGGCGACCGCAACGACGCCACCGCGCTGTCGCTCAACTTCCACGGCGGCTGGCGCGATCTGGACAGTGTGGTGTTGCCGACCAAAGGAGAAACGCTGGCCGTCCAGTTCGGTGCCGGCGTGTCCAGCGGCACCGACGCCAAGCGCGGCCCCTTTGCACGCGCCTACGGCCGGCTCACGGTCTATCGGCCGTTCGGCCGCGTCTGGTATGGCCAGGCGCGGCTGGAACTGGGGCAGGTCATCCTGGGCTCGAACATGGTCGTGCCCGAATCGCTGAAGTGGCGTGCCGGTGGTGACGAATCAGTGCGCGGCTACAGCTACCGCAGCCTGGGGCCGCTGGTCGATGGCGCAGTGGGCAGCGGCCTGTCGCTCTTCACCGCCAGTGCAGAACTGGCGCGGCCCTTCCTCGACCGCATGCCGTCGCTGTGGGGCGCGGTGTTCGTCGATGCAGGCAACGCGGCGGCCAGCTTCGGCACGCTCAAATCCGTCTATGGCGCCGGCTTCGGCGTGCGCTGGCGCAGCCCCGTCGGGCCGCTGCGGCTGGACCTGGCCTATGGAAGCCAGACCCGCAAGCCGCGCCTGCACTTCAGCGTCGGCATCGCCTTCTGACGACGATGAGCGAGCGGCCCGCCAACCCCCGCCACGCCGAGCCAGCACCGCTGCGCACCAGCCTGTCGCTGCTGCTGCCACTGGCGGTGGTGGTGGCCTTCCTGCTGCTGGTGGCCGGCGGCTTCACGGGCATCACGCGCTGGTTCCTGTTCGACGAAGCCGGCACGCAATGGCTGCTGCAACGCCTGCCGCTGGTGAAGGTGGAGGGCTTTCGCGGTGCGCTGCTGGGCGAGAGCTGGAAGGCCGATCGCGTCGAGCTGAGCTGGAACCAGGGCCAGGAGTCGGTCACGATCGAAGGCCTCTCGACTTCGGGCATGCGCTGGGCCTGGCGGCCTGACGATCATGCCCAGGCCAGCCTGCACATTGAACAGTTCAGCGCGCGCAAGATCACCGTGCGCACCGGCAAACCGGGCCCGCGGCCGATACCGCTGCCCGTCGGCATCACCTCGCCGCTGGCGCTGACGGTGAAGCAGGGCCAGGTCGATGAACTGCGCATCGACGCGCTGGCGCCGGTGCTGCGCCTGGCGCTGCAGGGGCTGGTGATTGAAGCCAAGCCGGGGGCTGAACACCAGATCGACGCGGTGCAGGCCGAATGGCAAGGTGTGGTCGCAGAAGCGGGCCTGCGCATCGGCACCCTGGCGCCACTGCCGGTGAACGTGCAGGCCACGCTGCGGCCGGCTGGCGAGGGCAATGCGCCACGCTGGGCAGCGGTGCTCAAGGTCGGTGGCGACGTGCCGCAGATGCAGCTCAGCGGCACCCTGCGCGGTGTGCCTTTGCCGGGCCGCGAACCGCCCGCAGTGGACCTGCAGGCCGGCCTGCAGCCGCTCCAGGCCTGGCCGCTGACGCAACTGAATCTGCGCACGGCCGAGCTCGATCTGTCGGCGCTGTCTGTAAAGGCGCCGCAGACGCGCCTGGCCGGCCGCGCCGTGCTGGCCGCGCGCGCCAGGGACGTGCCGATTTCTGCCACGCTGCAACTTGACAACGCCCTGCCCGGGCGCTGGAACGAAGGCCGCCTGCCGGTGCGGCACATAACCGCAGAATTGCGGGGTGACCTGCGCCAACCCGACCGCCTTGAAGCGCGCAGCTTCGACATCACGCTGGCCGACGCCCAGCGCGGCGCCGGCCGCATCGTGGGCAGCGCCATCTGGCAAGGGCCTGAACTGAAGTTCGACGCCAGGCTCGACGGCGTCACGCCGCAACGCCTGGACAGCCGCGCCGCAGCGATGCGGCTGTCGGGCCCGGTGCAGGCCACGCTGCGGGGCTTGCCGGCACCGGGAGGTGGCACGCAGACGGCGGGTGCAGCGTCTGCACCCGCATCAGCACCCGCATCGGCACCCACATCGCCAAAAGCGACTGCACGCGTGCCGCCCACCGCAGCCGTGGCCAACAGCCCATCGCTGAGCTGGAAGGTCGATCTCGATGGCACGCTGGACGCCGCGCCGCAGCCGGTTCGCCTGGCGATGGAAGGCAGCGCCACCGACCAGCGGCTTGAAGTCACGCAGCTGCGCGCCACTTCGGGCAACACCACCGCCAGCCTGCGCGCCTTGCTGCAGCGCGCGGGCAAGGGTGCAGAGCGCGACTGGCAGCTGGAATCTGCCGGCAGCCTGGTTGACTTCGACCCCCTGCCCTGGTTTCCTGGCGACGCCGCATCGACCTGGCGCAAGGGGCCGCACCGGCTGTCGGCCGGCTGGCAGTTCGACCTGCGGCTGCCGGGCAACGCGGCCTCGCTGCCGGCTTTCGAGTTGGCACAGCGCGTGGCCGGCAATGGCACCGTGCGTGTTCACGACTCGGTGCTGGCCGGCGTGCCGGTGTCGGCCGACTTCAAGTTCGGCTACACCCAGGCGGCTGCACCCACGCCCGCGCAGTTGCAAGGCGAGCTGCTGCTGGGCAACAACCGCATCAGCATCGACGGCCGCGGCGACCCCGCCGGCAACGGCCAGGGCGACCGCTGGCGCGCCGACTTCAAGGGCGACAACCTGGCCACGCTGGCGCCGCTGCTGCGTCTGGTGCCCGCGCTCAACAACTGGGCGCCGCGCCAAGGCAGCGGCACCGCGCTGGTGGCTGTCGAGGGGCGCTGGCCCAACGTGCGCAGCGAAGGCAACCTGCGCCTGTCGCAACTGCAATCGGGCGCACTCAGCGTGGCCACGGGCCAGGTGGACTGGCGCCTGGACACCGGCGGCGACAAGTCCTTGTCGGCCCGGCTCGACCTGGCCGGGCTGCAATGGTCAGGTCAGCGCGCCGACCACCTGCGCGCTGAAGTGAGTGGCACGCTGACTGAGCACCGCATCAACATCAACGCCGCGCTGCCGCTGCTGCCACCCGAAATGGCGGTGCAGCTATTGGGCGTGCAGGCGCAGTCGGGCACACGGGCACAGATGGTGGCGCAGGGTGGCTGGCTGGCCGACGCAGCCGGTGGCGGACGCTGGCGCGCGCGCATCGAGCGCCTGGTGGTGGGCTCGTGGGACGGCAGCACCGCCGACACCGCGCCGGCATCGCTGTGGGCGCAGGCACGCGACCTGCGCGCCGAGCTGCAGTTCGACGCCGCTGGCAAGCTGGTGGCGCTGCAGGCCGACCCCGGCCGCATGCAGATCGCCGACAACGTGGCGCTGCGCTGGGACGAGATCAAGGGCGACTTTCGCGGCGCGCAGCCGCTGCTGCAGCTGCGCGCCGACATCGACCCCTTCGCGCTGGCGCCGCTGCTGGCACGGCTGCAGCCGGGCATGGGCTGGTCGGGCGACATCCGGCTGGCGGCACGGGTGGACATCCGCGCCGCCGAGCGCTTCGACGCCGACTTCGTGTTCGAGCGCCGCGACGGCGACCTGCACATCGCCGGCAACGAAGGCATGCACCTGCTCGGCCTGACCGAGCTGCGTGCCACGCTGTCGGCGCATGACGGCCTGTGGACGCTAACGCCAGTGTTCAAGGGCCGCAGCCTGGGTGAAATAACGGGCAGCGTGTACGTGCAGAGTACACCCGAGCGGCGCTGGCCGCACGCCGACGCGGTGCTTTCGGGCGAGGTGCAGGCGCGTGTCGCCGACCTCGGCATCTGGGGCGCCTGGGTGCCGCCAGGCTGGCGCCTGGGCGGCGAGTTGCGCACGCTGGCCACGCTCAGCGGCCGCTTCGGCGAACCGCGCTACGCTGGTCAAGTCACCGGCGCCGGGCTGTCGCTGCGAAACCTGCTGCAGGGTGTCAACGTCAGCGACGGCCAGGTCAGCGCGCGGCTGGACGGTGACAAGGCCACCATCGAGCGCTTCACGCTCAAGGGCGGCGACGGCCTGCTCACCGTCACCGGCGGCGCCACGCTGGGCAAGGCGCCGCAGGCGCGCGTGCAGATCAAGGCTGAACGGTTTCGCGCGCTCGGCCGTGTTGACCGCCTGGCCATCGTCAGCGGCCAGGCCGAGCTGACGCTGAGTGCCGAGCAGGCGCGCCTGGAAGGCCGGGTCAAGGTCGATGAAGGTTTGTTCGACGCCAGCCGCGGCGACGCGCCGTCGCTGGACGGCGACGTCACCGTGCGCCGCGCTGGCCAGATCGAAGACGCTGCCGACGAAAAACGCGTCGCTGCACCACGCCGCAACTTCGTGCTGGCGATGGAAGTTGAGCTGGGCGAAAAGATGCGCGTGCGCGGCCGCGGCCTGGACACGGGGCTGTCCGGCAAAGTGCGGCTGGCGACACCCGGCGGCCGCCTTGAAGTGCGCGGCACCATCAACGCTGATGACGGCACCTATGCCGCTTATGGGCAGAAGCTGCAGCTCGAGCGCGGCGTGGTTGCTTTCAGCGGCCCACCTGACGACCCGCGGCTGGACATCCTGGCGCTGCGCCCGGGCATCGACACGCGGGTTGGCGTGATCGTCACCGGCACCTTGCAGACGCCGCGCGTGCGCCTCTATTCCGAGCCCGACATGAGCGACACCGAAAAGCTGTCGTGGCTGGTGCTGGGCCGCGCGCCCGACGGGCTGGGCCGCAACGACACCGCGCTGCTGCAGCGCGCCGCCGTGGCGTTGCTGTCCGGCGAAGGCGAAGCACCGACCGACGCGCTGATGAAGAGTCTGGGCATCGATGAGCTGGGCCTCAGGCAGAGCGACGGCGACGTGCGCGAGACCGTCATCACGCTGGGCAAGCAGCTGTCGCGGCGCTGGTACCTGGGCTATGAACGCGGCGTCAACGCCACCACCGGCACCTGGCAGCTGATCTACCGCATCGCGCAGCGCTTCACGCTGCGCGCGCAGAGCGGCCTGGAAAATTCGCTCGACATCATCTGGACCTGGCGCTTGCAGGAAACGCCGACCGACGCGGCCATGAGAAAATCGATCGTCGTGCCGCCATAGAGACGCGGCCACCCACCCGCCGTAGTTCAATGGATAGAACGGGCGCCTCCTAAGCGCCAGATACAGGTTCGATTCCTGTCGGTGGGACCACCC
>JANNGN010000110.1:0-2237 GCA_031403895.1 Rubrivivax sp.
GCATGAAGAGCCGGACGCCAAGCTGCCGCCATAAAGCCTTGGCCCGAGTGAGTGCTGAAGCTTGGCGAAGCCCTGCAGCACCCCGGGCAAGATGTGCGGGCGTGCCGGCAAAACGAAAGCGCTCCCCGTGACGATTCTGTGGCTGCTCGTGGTGCTGCTCATCGCGGCTGGCCTGGCCGGTACCTTGCTGCCGGTATTGCCAGGCACGGCGCTGGTGCTGGCGGGCATCGTGCTGGGGGCCTGGATCGACGACTTCACGCGCGTCGGCCCGCTCATGCTGAGCGTTATCACTGTGCTGGCGATGCTGGCCTTGGCGCTGGAATATGCCGCCGGCCTGCTGGGCGCACGCCGCGCCGGCGCCAGCCGGCTGGCGCTGCTGGGCGCTGCGCTGGGCACTGTAGTGGGGCTCTTCATGGGCCTGGTGGGCGTGCTCTTCATGCCGCTGGTGGGCGCAGCGGCGGGTGAGTATCTGGCGCGGCGTCATCAAGCCGGGGCCGGCGGTCAGTCGATGAAGGTCGGTGTCGCCACCTGGCTTGGCATCATGGCCGGGCTGCTGGCCAAGGTGGTCATTGCCTGTGTGATGGTCGGCCTGTTCATCGCTGCGCTGCTGTTCTGAGTGTCAGGCGCCGGCCAGGCGGCCGATCCATTCGTGCAAGGCCAGTCGCGTGGCCTCGAAGCCTTCGCTGGTGGGCAGCCAGTCGCTGGCGCGCAGCGGGCCGGACGCAGACATGCCCATGGGTGCGGCCACGATGCGCAGGCTCTTGCCGGCGGTCGCCCGTTCAAAGTTCAGCAGCGCACGCGGCATGTGGTAGCTGTGCGTGACGAGGACGATCTGCTCGACCCCCTGCTGTTGCAGCAACGTCACCGACCGGGCCGCGTTTTCGTGCGTGTCGCGCGAATCGGTTTCGATCCAGCGCAGCGGGCGGCCAAATTCACGCTCGGCGATGCGCGCCGCGATCTCGGCTTCGCTGGGCCCTGGCGGCGCGCCATACCCAACCCCCCCGCTGAAGGCCACCGGCAACGCCGTTTCACGCCCCAGCCACAGGCCATAGCGCAGCCGCTCGACCGAGCGGTCGTGCAGCGTCGAAACGCCGTACTCGGGTGCCAGCAGCCGCCGGCCGCCACCGATCACGACGATGGCGGTCCTGGGCGCACGCTTGAGCTCGGAGATCTGGCTGTCCATCAGCGCTGGCGGCGGCCGCAGCAGCCACAGCGTGAGGCCGCGGCCGAGCGCCGTCGTGCAAGAAAACCAGACTCCGAGCACACCGGCCAGGATCATCAGCCAGGCCAGCAGCCTGCGCCTGTACATCAGCCGCGCGCCGGCCAGCACCAGCACCAGCAGTGGCACCGGGGGCAGCAGCAGGGCGCTGAGAACGGGCTTCCAACTCTCGATGCCCAGGGTGTAGAAAAGCTCGTTCATGGATGCGGTATAGCAGTCAGGGCCTGTGTTGCCTGTGACCGGTTGTAGGCGCGCCGGCTGGTAGGGTGATGCGAGAGAGCCAGTCCGCGCGCTGTGGCGCGCTCGGAAAATCAACCGGCAGTGTAAGGAGATGAACCTTGCCCACAAGCTGCTGTTTGAAAGGCTGCACGCATTGAATGTGCTGGCCATCACCCTGGGCGACGGCTGTTTCTGCTGCCTGCAGGCCGTGTTCAAGCTGGTTGACGGCGTGCGTGCGGTGGAGACCGGCTACTGCAATGGCCGCCAGTGCAACCCCGGCTGCGGGCAGGTCTGCTGTGGCGCCGAAAGTGGAAAAGTTCAAGACCACGTCCCAGGCCCGTGTGAAGGGCTGAGGCGCCCGCCTCACAACGGCGTGAAGGCGCTCGGCGGTTCCAGCTCAGGAAACACCGAATCGAGGCCGCGGCGCAATTGCTGGCGGCGCTGGCGCTGTTCCTGCGAGCCGCCTGCCAGCGCGGCGAATACGGGCGCGCGCAGCAGCCACAGGTCCACCGGCTCTTCGGCGGCGCGCACCAGGGCGCGCAGCCACTCGACATCCGATCTGCCTGGCATGGCATGCAGGAAGGTCTGTTTCAGATCGACGAAGGCCTGCCGCGCTGCCATGCGCGCGCCACGATCGCCGGGCATCCCTGCACCCGGCAGGCCGGCGCCGGGGCTGAAATGTCGGGGGCTGACCTGTTGCATGCTTGTGTGGAAGCGGTGGCGGGAGGGCTGCGTGACGGCTGCGCGATGGGTACGCGACTACAGCGACGCAAACTGCGAGCGCGGCGCCCGGGTCGGG
>JANNGN010000111.1:0-7989 GCA_031403895.1 Rubrivivax sp.
CGACACCATCTGCCATGACAGCGCCAGCGCCGGTTCGAGCTTGAAGCGCTCGTCGCGGCCGACCAGCGAATCGTGGACCTGGAACGCGACGCGCGAGTGGTACAGCAGCGCTATGGCGTGCGGGTCCATCGTCTGCGGGTCGAAGGCCGAGGCCACGCGCAAGGCCGTACGAAGCTGGGGCGGCTGGGGCGCCTGGCCCCAGGCGGGCTCAAGCAGGCTCAGCAGGCTCACCAGGCTCAGGCACAGGCTCAGGCAGAAGGCCCTACACAGCCGCTTCATCGCGCGCTGCGGGCCAGGCTGCAGGCGCGCAGAAAGTCCTGCAGGATCGGTGCGTCGTCGAGTGTGGCCGGGTCGCCGGGGCGGTGGAATTCCGGGTGCCACTGCACACCGGCCACAAAGCCCGGGCCGCTGCGGCGGATGGCCTCCACCGTGCCGTCGTCGGGGCAGCGCGCTTCCACCACAAAGCCTGGCGCCAGGTCCTTGATGCCCTGGTGGTGGATGCTGTTGGTGGTGGCACGCGCCAGCCCCGGGTAGAGCGACGCCAGGTGCGTGCCGGCGACGAATTCCACGCTGTGGAAGTGCTGTTCATACTGGCCCAGCATGCGGTGGTCCAGCGCCCCGGGGCACTGGGTGCTGATGTCCTGCAGCAGCGTGCCGCCGTGGCTGACGTTGAGCAGTTGCAGGCCGCGGCAGATGCCGAACACCGGCTTGCCGGCGGCAACGAAGGCGCGGATGAGTTCCATCTCATACAGGTCGCGCACGCGGTCGCCCTGCCAGTCGGGGTGCAGCGGCTCTTCACCGTAGTGCTGCGGCGCCACGTCGTTGCCACCCTGCAGCACCAGGCCGTCAAGCGCCTGCGCGTAGTGGCTCAGGTCGATGTCGCTGCGCAGCACGATGCTGCCCGTCGTCACCGCCGGCACCATCACCGCCATCGCGCCACCCGACAGCACCCAGTGCGCCGCCATTTGTTCCAGGTAGTGCAGCGTCTTGGTCCACACGCCAGGCAGTTCAACGCCAGCCGAGCCCGGCGTGTAGATGCGGGCCGACAGGCCGATGAGCAGCGGGGAATTCATGCGGCGATGGTGAATCGGCGGTGCGTGCTTAGCCCGCCGGCCGGATGCGGCAGCTGGCGTGGTTGCGCTCGGCGCTGAAGTAGAGGGTGCCGTCTGCCGTCTGCCGCCAAGTCGGCACCCGTGGGCACATGCGGTGCCGGCAGGCCGGGGACGGCCGACAGACCGATGGGCAACTTGGCGGCCACGGTGCGCGTGACGCTCAAGGCGACGGCCACCGGGGTCTTCATGTCGCTGGCTTGCAGGCCCATCCGGTGTGGGCGGTTGGCGCGGTCGAGAGGGTGGTGCAGTCGCTCAGCCACGACACGGCCAGGGTCAACAGCAGGCAACGGCGCACGGCGCTCTCCGGGTGAACAAGGGAAACCGACTCTACGCCGCAGCCCCGCCGGTCGGGCTACGGACTTGCACCGTCAGTCGCCGCCCGGATCGCCGTCGATGTCGTCGTCGGCGCGTGCCTTCTGCACCCGTTTTGCGAGCTTCGATGCCAAGGGCGCCATGTCCTGCACCAGCGCAGCCGGTGGCGTGGTGACGGCCCTGTGCAGCGCCGACAAAGGCAGGCTGCTCATGTAGGCCGGGCGGCTGTAGCGGTCGGTTGCGCGCTGGGTCAGCGTGAGCGAGATGGCCGCGCCCACCAGGGCTGCCGCGGCCACCACCGACGTGACGGTGCGGCCCGACAGTGGCAGCACGTGGGTCAGGTGGGCGCGCAGCATCAGCACCGCCAACAGCACTTGCAGCGGCACGGCCAGCCGCCACAACCAGGGCCAGGCCAGCGCGGCCCCGGCGGCGGGCAGCAACACGTCCACCACTTCGATCACCAGCAGCCACGGCAGCACGATGCGCAGGTGGCCCATGAAGTCGAAGCGGTGCTGGAACAGCTTGGACACCAGCGCCCAGGCCCCGCACCACCCCGCCAGCGCCAGTGGCCCGCCCACTGCGACGGGCAGCCAGGCAGTGGCGTCGGCGCCGGGGTCGAGAAGGACCCAGTGGTCGGCCAGCGCCAGCAGCATCACCAGCACGCCAGCCAGCAGCAGCGGCAGCCACTGCGCGCGGCCGAGTGCCGGCAGTGGGCGCTCGGGCAACAGCGTCTCGCCAGGCAGGCGCAGGCGCAGCTTGATGGCGCCGATCTGCACCGCGCTGCCGGCCGCCGGCAGCGGCACGCGGGCGCCGGCCGCAAAGCGGTTCCTGCCAACGCGGATGCCGTTGATGCTGTCACCGACCGTCAGTGTCAGTTGACTTTGCTCGTCAGCCTGCAGCGTCGCATGGTGCGCGGCAACGTGCGGGTCGTCGAGCACGACATCGTTGTCCAGCGCGCGGCCGATCGTCAGCGGCCAGCGCTGCACGCTGACGCAGCGCGCCACGCGGCCGTCGCGCTCGAAGACCTCGATCAGCGCGAGACGGTCTTGGCGGCCGGCTTGTCGGCTGCTTTGGCGGGTGTCTTCGGGGTCTGTGGCGTGTTCCATGCAAAGCCGTCCAGGTAATGTTGAGCCAGGCGCTGCGCGCTGGCCAGGCTGACGCCCTGCGCGTCAAGCCGGCCCTGCACGCCGCTGGTGGCGCCGTCCAGCGTGGCCACCAGCACCATCAGGTCGTGCAGGCCCACGAGCTTCTTGTAGGCGCGCAGGCAGATCACGGCTTTCAGCGGCAAGGGGGTGGCTGCCTTGTCAGCGGACGCACCCGGGTTCACGGCCACGCTGCGCTCGACACACTGGCCGGCGGTGCGCAAGCGGTCGTCAAGCCCGACGAATTCATTGCCGAAGCTGGCCGAATAACGTTGCGCAAAACGCAGCATGCCCAGTTTGCTGCCGTCATAGGCTTCGTGGCGCACTGTGATGTAGCCGGTGAGCAGCGCTCCGCTGACGAAGATGCGGCTGTCCATCTCGCAGTCCGAGCGTTCGAATTGCAAGCCGCGTGCGGCCTGCGGCGAGCCCCGGCCCCAGCAGCGCATCCAGGTTTCTTGCGGCACCGGGATCGTGTAGGCCGGGTGGCCGGCATTGCGCCACGGTTGGTTGATGAAGCCCTGCGCCAGTTTCGCTTCGTGCTGCATCAACTGGCGCGTGATCTCGGCCCAGGCCGGCGACGTGATGGGCGGCGCGTCGCGGCCGCGTGCAATGAGCGCCCGCACCGGGTCGGCCGGCACCAGAAAGCTGACCTGTTCACCGTCGCGCCGCGCGGCCACGTTGACGCCCACAAGGCGGCCCTGTTCGTCCAGCGCCGGGCCGCCGCTCATGCCGGCGCTGAGTGAGCCGCCAAAAAAAAGCGTGGGCAGGAAGCTGCGCTCCACCGGGCCGTTGTAGCTGCCCTCAGCCACCGCAAAACCCACGTCGAGCGGGTTGCCCATGGCGTAGATGCGCGCGCCGCGCGGCAACGCGTCGGCCTGCGGGCGCAGCGCCACCGACCCGCGGCCTGACAGCGCCGCAGGCTCAACGGGTTTGAGCAGCGCCAGGTCGTGTACCACGTCAAAGGCCAGCAGTTGCAGCGCGCCCTGTTTGCCGTCCACCGTGGCGTACACCAGCCGGTGGCGGCCGGGCTGCAGCGCGTACTGGCTGACGACGTGGTAGTTGGTGATCAGGTGGCCCGCATCGTCGATCAGAAAGCCCGAACCCACCGACGACTGGCTGTCCTGCGTCTTCAGCAGCGTGCGCACCTGCAGCAGGCGCGCTCGCGTGCGTTCGTAGATGCGCTGGCCGGCACCGGTGAGCGGGGTTTCTGCGGCGGTGTCGGGTGTGCTGGCGGCGGCGTCCGCAGCCTGCGGCGGTGATGGAGCCGGCGCCGAGGGCTTGCCGTTGCCAGGGGATGCGGCCAGGGCTGGCAGCAACGCCACACCCATCAGCAGGGTCAGAGCACACAGCGCGCGGTGGACAACAGCAATCAAAGGCATCGCGGCATCTTAGGGCAAGGGGGGTGCTAACCTGCTGTGCATGACCTTGAGATTCGCGCTGCCGGCCCTGTCACGCTGGCTCGGGCCGTGGGTGCGCGAAGTGAATGCCGCCACGCTGCGCGCCGACGCGTCAGCCGCCTTGCTGGCTGCCGTGCTGGTGCTGCCGCAGGGCATTGCTTTCGCCACGCTGGCCGGCCTGCCACCAGCCTGGGGCCTGTACAGCGCCGTCGTGCCGACCCTGATTGCTGCGCTTGCCGGCTCCAGCCGCCATGTGCTCACCGGCCCCACCAATGCGCTGTCGCTGGCACTGGCGGCGTCACTGGCGCCGCTGGCTGCCGGCGGCAGTGCCGAGTACCTGCGGTTGGCGCTGGTGGTGACGTTGATGATCGGCCTCATCCAGGTGGCGGTGGCGCTGTTGCGGCTGGGCGTGCTGACGCACTTCGTGGCGCCTTCGGTGCTGCTGGGTTTCACCAGCGGCGCGGCGCTGTTGATCGGGTGGCACGCGCTGATCGACCTCGGTGTCTGGCCGCGCCCGGACGTGCCCGCATTGGCGGTGGCCGGGCTCACGCTGGTGCTGGCGCTGGTGGTGCGGCGCCAGTGGCCGCGCGCGCCAGCGCTGATGGTGGCGCTGGTGGGCGGCACGCTGGCAGGCGTGGCAGTGCAACATTTCGGCGGTTATGCGCTGCACCGCGTGGGCCTGCTGCCGCAGGCCTGGCCGGATTGGAACGTGCCAGCGCTGCACTGGGCCGACGTGCCCCGGCTGGCCACCATCGCGCTGGCGTTGACGATCGTCGCACTCGGTCAATCGATCGCCATCGCCAAGGCGCTGGCGCAGCGCAGTGGGCAGGCGCTGGACGTCAACCGCGAATGCCTGGGCCAGGGCCTGGCCAACACGGTGGGCGCGTTCTTTTCGTGCTTCGCGAGTTGCGGCTCGCTGAACCGCTCGGTGCCGCACTTGCAGGCCGGCGCGCGCACGCCGCTGGCGGGCGCCTTTGCCGCGCTGCTGCTGGTGGCCCTGGTGGCGCTGGCGGCGCCGCTGCTGGCGTGGATACCGCTGGCCGCCATCAGCGGCCTGCTGCTGCTGGTGGCGGTGTCGCTGGTGGACCGGACGGCCTGGCGTGAGCTGCTGCGCCTGGACCGGCGCGAAGCCGCCGTCGCTGGCGGCACCTTGCTGGCGACGCTGGTGTTGCCCTTGCAGGTGGCGGTGTTGGCGGGTGTGGCGGCGTCGCTCGTGCTGTACCTGCACCGCACCGCGCACCCGGCGCTGCGCACGATGGGTTTTGCGCTGCCGCCGGCAGCGGGCATGCACAGGCCCTTCGTCGTGCTGGAGGCCGGCGCGCCGGAATGCCCGCAGCTCAAGCTGCTGCGCATGGAAGGCTCGGTCTGGTTCGGCGCTGAGGCGCATGTCGATGACGCGCTGCAGGCCCTGCACGATGCGCCCACGCCAGCGCGGCATTTGCTGGTCATGGGCAAGAGCATGAACTTCATCGACGCCGCCGGCGCTGCGCTGTGGGAGCGTGAACGCGCACGCCGACTGGCGCTGGGCGGCGACCTCTACTTCCACCGCCCGCGGCCCGAAGTGCAACGCGTCTGGCAGGCCAGTGGCTACATCAGCCGCCTGGGCGCAGACCATGTGTTTGCCGACAAGCGCAGCGCGATCTCGGCCATCGTGCCGCGGCTCGACGGCAGCATCTGCGCCACTTGCAGGCTGCGTGTGTTCGAGGAGTGTGCGCGTCAGCCAGGTGCCGTAATCGCCGCAATCCCCGCAATCTCCGGGTCTGTCACGGCTGGCGCAGAAAGTCCTCCAGCCCCAGCCGCACCGCCTTTGCCATGAGGGCGCGAAAGGCCGGGTCGAGCAGCCGCGCTTCGTCGCCCGGGTGCGTCACGAAGGCCTGCTCCACCAGCACCGCCGGCATCCACGTCACCAGGCGAATTGGCGCGTAATTGAAATTGCCGATGAGGCCGAAGTCGTCCAGGCCGGTCTGCTCCAGCAGGCGCCTTTGCACGGCAGCCGCCAGGTCGCGCCCGCTGCTGTGTTTGTAGTACGTCGAGGTGCCGGCCACCCGCAAGTAGCCCGCACCCGTGTCGGTGGCGTTGGCGTGTAGGCTGATGAAGACTTGCGCGTCCGACATGGTGGCGCGGCGCGCGCGTTCGCGCAGCGGCGGGTTGTCGTCGCCTTCGCGCACCAGCACGACGTGCGCGCCGGCAGCTTCAAGCTCGGCCTTCAGCGCGTCCACGGTCCAGCGGTTGATGTCTTTTTCTGGCGTGCCGGTGGCGCCCACCGCGCCCAGGTTGTCGGCACTGCCGTGGCCGGGCTCCAGCGCTACGCGCAGGCCGGCCAGCGCTGAGCCTTCAGGCGGCAGCACGGGGGCTGGCCGCACGACGATGCGCAGCACTGTGGCCGTGCGTTCCACGCGCCAGCCCCACAGGCGCGGCTGCTGCAACAGGATGCGCAGTTGCACGCGGCCAGCGGCTGCTTGTTCGGCTGTCACTTCGCGCACGACTTTTGTGCTGGCGCGGTGCGTGATCCAGGTCGTGGCGTGGTGGGCGTTGTAGAGATCGACCTCCAGGTGCTGGCGGCCGCTGGCGTCGGCCACGGCGCGCACGGCGTAGGGCACGCTGGCGTTCAGCGGCACCTGCACCACATCACCTTCGGCGCTGCCGCTGACGGACAGCGAATTGAAATGCACACGCGGCGCGGCCGTGCCCGCCGCTGCTGGCGCAACGGCGCTGGCCGCGACCCAGGCTTCGGTGTCGGGCGCCAGCCGCAGGCGCAGGTATTCGCCCTGCTGGCCAGTCACGGCGAGCAGCGTGCCGGCAGGCACTTCGGCCAGGTTGGGGCCGCCCAAGCGCACTTCGTGCAGGCCGTGCAGCAGCACGGCTCCTTCCGCGCCTGCGGCGTACAGCCGCTCGGCGTGTACGCGCCACTGGCCGGCATTGCCGGGCGTGAGCGCGGTGAGCGTTGAAGTTGCCGACTTGTGCGGCCGCGCGCCCTTGCGGGCGCTGGTCTGCACGCGTGACTGCACGCGGGACTGCACCCGCACCTGCACAGGTGCTGGCATCACATCGGCCGCGCTGCCGAACGTCAGAAGTGCGCGGTAGCGGCCGGCGCTGGTTTCGGTCAAGCCTTGCCAGGGCTGCGTGGTCAAACGCGCTTCGACGCGCTGGCCCGGCGTGGCATACACAGACACCTCGACGGCTTCGCCCGGCGTCACGCGCCTGGCTTCCTGCGGCTGCAGGCTGGCGCCGTCCAGCCACAGGCGGTCGGCAGGCCACTGCACACCGGGGGGCGGTGCCAGACGCTCGATCTCGAGCACGCGCGACAGCGTCTGCCCGTCGGCCGACGTGGCCTCGATGCGGATCGTGTTGGCCCCCAACGCCAGCGGCACGCGGTCACGCGCAAAGACGCCGGTGCTGTAAACGGTCGCGGCCTGGTCCCCCACCCGCGCCAGCGCGCCGGGTGTGGTGCGGCCGAGCACGTTGACGGTGTCGCGCGTTGTGGTGTGTGGGGTGGGCGGCGGTGGCGACTGCTGGGCGCGCGGCGCCAGCAGATCGAGGGTCAGCGATTGAGCCCGCGCCGCCCCCGCGCCAGCGGCCCACAGCAGCGTCAGCACCCGCACCAGCCACGCGCGGCGGCGCACGGCCTCAACCCCGCATCAAGGTGCTCTTGCCGAACAGGCTTTCGATCAGGTCCAGCGCCAGCACCGCAGTCTGGTTGCGCACGTCGAGTGCCGGGTTCAGTTCCATCACATCCAGGCTCGCCAGGCGGCCGGTGTCGGCGATCATCTCCATGCACAGCTGCGCCTCGCGGTAGGTCGGCCCGCCGGGCACCGTGGTGCCGACGCCGGGTGCGATGGCGGCGTCGAGAAAGTCAACGTCGAAGCTGACGTGCAGGTGGGTCTTCTCGTCCAGCGTGGCCAGCGCCAGCTCCATCGTGTGGCGCATCCCATCTCGTCGATGTAGCGCATGTCGAAGACTTCCAGGCCCACTTGCTGGACGAAACGCTTCTCGCCGGCATCCACGCTGCGGATGCCGATCTGGCGC
>JANNGN010000112.1:0-4344 GCA_031403895.1 Rubrivivax sp.
GCCTCGGCTTGCGCGTACGCGGCACGCTCGAAGCTGTGGTGCGCAACCACGGTCCAGGCGACGCGGCGCAGTTCGGGCGCAGGTGATGGCGTCAAAGCCAGTGACTGGCGCGCGACCGCCACGGCCCTCTCGCCATCACCCAGCACAAAGAGTTTTTCACTCGCGTTGGTGAGCACTGCGCCGGCCCGCGCGTCGCTGCTGAAAGCGGATGCAAAACGCAGTGCGCTGTCCACCGTCTGGCGTTGCAAGGGCGCTTTGTCGGTGGCGTCCTTCTCCAGCGCGGCGTAGGCCAGCAGCGCCGAGTAGCCGGCATCGGCGCCGCGTGTGAAGGCTGGCGCTGCGGATGCCGTTGCTGGGCGGTACGCCACGCGTTCAAACTCTTCGGCCGCCACCGCATATCGCCGGTCTTCATACAGCAGCTCAGCCATCAGGAAGCGGTTCTGCGCCGCGTCTGCGTCAGCCGGGAAGGCCGTCAGCAGCGCCTGGTACCAGCGCACCGCTTGCTGCACATCGGCCGACTGCTTGTTCTTCTGCGCCAGCGCGTGGTGGTGGCGCGCCAGGTCCGCCAGGTGGGTCTTGACGAGCGGCTGCGCCCGCGCCCAGCCGCTGGCATTGGCGCGGCGGAATTCGCTGTCGGCGCCGTAGCGCACGACGTGGTCACGCTTTGCTTCCAGCGCCAGGTTGTCGAAGCCGGCACCGGCGTAGATTTCGATCACGCGTGCCTGCAACAACGGCGCCTGCGCGTGCAGCGGCTGGCGGCGCACAAAGGCCGCAAAGGTGTCGGCCGCATCCTTGATGCGGTCCTGCTTGATGTACAGCTCACCGAGCTGCTGATAGACACGGAACTGGTAGCCGTCGCGCACGGCGCTGTCGATGTAGCGCGGGATCGACTCCGCACCTTGCAGCGTCGCCAGGCTGATGCTGACGACGCGGAAGGTGTCGTCCACCAGCTCGCGGTCGGCACGGCTCAGGCTGCGCAGGTCTTCGAGCCTGGCCTCGTCGCGCACCGACCGGCTTAAAGCCCCGAGCTTCAGGTCCAGCACGCCGAAGAAAGGCTTCAGGCCGTCTTCCAGGCGCGTCAGTTTGTACAGCGACCAGCCTTGCATGTAGAGCGCGCGTTCGGTGAATGGCGTGCGCGTGCCGCCCGTCAGCACGGTGGCGTAGGCGGCCTCGGCCTGCTTGTAATCGCGCATCGCAAACAGCAGCTCGCCAAGACGGAAATGCGCTTCGTCGGCGTGTACGGTGCCGGGGTGCGCAGCCACCAGTTGCGTCAGCGTCTTGAGTGCTGTTTCCAGGTCGCCGCCCTGCTCTTGCGCGCGCGCCAGCTGGTACAGCACGCGGTCGTTGCGCGGGTCCTTCGGGTAGGCCTTGAGGAAGTCTTCGTAGCGCGCGATGGCGGCCCTGTAGTCGGGCAGGTCGCCACCGGCATCGGCCGAGCGGCGGTCGGCGTTGTCCATCTCCAGGTCACCCAGCCGGCGCATGGCCTCGGGCCGCTGCGGTGCATTCGGCGCGGCTTGCAGAAACTGGCGATAGGCGGCGATGGTCTGCGCTTCGGCCACGACGATGGCGTTTTCGGGCTTGTCGGGTGCGATGGCGACAACGCGGTCGCGCAAGGATGCGAGCGTGGCTTCGTTGTCGCCGGGCAGGGGCTTGTTGCTGGAGCAGGCGGCCAGGGTGGCGGCAAGCGCGATCGCGATCGCGAGCGCAGTCCACTTCAGCGCCCGGCTCATGGCTGGGGCCTCACCGTCGGCGCGGACTTGTCGCTGCGCTGCGCGAGTTGCGCGCGGTCAAGAATCTGCGCGATGGCCAGTCGCGCCTGCGCGGCGTACAGATCGAGCCGCTGCTTCTGGCCTTCCAGTTCAGCCACCGCGATGTCCTGCAACTGCGTCTGCGCCTGGCCGTTCAGCGCCAGCACATGCGGTTGCAGCGCTTGCAGGCGGGCGGCCAGTTCTGCGATGCGCGCGGCAAAGCGTTCGTGACGTGCGGGCTCTTGCTGCTGCGCCTGCAAGAGCGCGGCGTCACGCGCGCGGGCGTCCGCCAGGCCCTGGTCGGTGTCGCGCAGCGCTTTCTGCGCGGTCCAGCGACGGTCACTGAACTCTTGCGTTAGCTGCCAGGTGAGCGCGCCTTGCGCGCGGCGCAGGCGGTCTTCGGTGCTCGCCAGTTCGGCGGCTTCGGGCGTGCCTTGCGCCCTGGCGAGCGTGGCGCGGGCCTGTTCGATGCGCTCGGCCAGGCTGCGTTCGCGCGGGTTGGCGAAAGCGGCGATGTCAACTTCGGCCTCGGCACGCGCCAGCGCGGTGGCGATGTCTTCGCGGCGCTGCTGCAACTTCGGCAGGTCCACCGCGCCGGCCTGTGCGCGCACCTGCGGCAGCCGGGTCGCAAAGGCGTTGCGGCGGTTGTCGAGCATGTCGCTGAAGGTGCCAAGGTTGGCCTGCCACAGCGCCAGGTTGCCAGCCGCAAATTGCAGGTCGCGCAGATGCCGAAAAGTTTCCTGGAACGGGTTGTCGGCCAGCAGCGGCACCAGGTGCGCGGTGTGCGGCATGTCGGGCAGCTTGTCGATGCGGGCAAAGGCGCCCAGGCCACCGCCAGCCTTTTCCAGGTCGAGGTCGGGGTTGTGCTGCATCAGACTGGCGACGAGCTTGCCGGCGCGGATGGCGGCGATCGATTCGTCAAGGCCGCGCTTTTCGCGGCTGAACACATCGACGGCAGATTGGTAGCGGTCGAGTGCCAGGCTGTAGGCGCCGATCTCGCCCATCGCATACGGCACCGCGATGTGTGCTTCCAGCACCGCCGCGTCGGTGATGTTGCGCGTGGCCAGTTCGGTCCAGGGCACCAGCGCCAGTTGCGGGTCATTCAGTTCCGACGCCGCCCAGCCGTAGCCGAGCAGTGCCTTGTTGGCCTGCGCACTCGTCAGCCGCACCCGCTGCAACGCGGCGCGCGCTTCACGCGGCTTCTTGTCCTGCAGCGCGGCAAAACCCAGCGCCACGTTGGCGCGGTCGCGCAGGCTGCGAATTTCTTCGTTCGGACCCGGCGCCTGGCCGACCTCATTCAGCAGCAGGTTGCCGCGCACGACGTTCTCGTCACCCCCCAGGCGGATCAGCGACACCCCAAGGTTGAAGCGCGCGTACAGGCCCGCCGTAGCGCTGCCCTTGATGGTGTCGAGCACGACGGCAGCACCGGCGTAGTCCTGCCGCGCCATCAGCAGTTGCGCTTGCAGCAGTTGCCGGTCTTCTTCCAGCGTGCCGGCCAGCGGCGCACTGACGCGGTCCAGCGCGTCCTGCGCCTGCGCCAGCAAGCCACGCTGGTGGCGGATGCGCGCCAGGAAAAACCAGGCGCGGTCGCGCACCGAAACCGGTGCTTGCTGGTCAATCAGCTTGGCAAAAATCTCTGACGCTTGTTCGTGCAAGCCATACGACAACATCATGCCGCCGCGCAGCACCTCGGCTTCATCGTCATGCGGCGCCACGCGGCCGAAATGCTGCGACACCATCAGGCCCGTGATGGCACCGAACCAATGGTCCTGGTAGAAGTGAAAGAGCGTGTCGCCGTAATGCGGTGCGCGGACAACGGCTAGGGTGGGCGAGGGCGAGGGCGCGCTCTGAGCCCCGCCTGTGCCCATCCACAGCGCAGCCACCAACGCCACCACCCCGCGACCAAGCCGCCGCCGCGGAACCGGCTTTGCCGGGCCGCTGGCGGCCGCCCCCTGGGGGGCAGCGCCGAAGGCGCTCCGGGGGGGGCTATTCACCAAACCTTGACCTCGAATTCGGGTTGCAACTTGGCCAGCACGTCCTTGATGCGCAGTTCGATGTAGCGCGGCTCGGTGCCCTTGTCGAACTTCAGCGTGGTGCCGCGTTTGTAGTCGCGCTGGTGCGGGCCGCGGCCGGTGAAAAACGCGTCGATGGCATGCGTGCCGGCGCGCAGGTTGCCGACGAAGACGCGCTGCACGCCGCCGCGCTGCAGCGCCTGCACTTCGAGCGGCGTGTACAGGTGCTGGCTGATGACCTTGTCGTCGAGCTTGATCTGCACCGATTCCAGCTCGAAGAGCTTGCCCACGTCCATGCTGATGAACACCGCCACCTGCGTGCCGGCCGGGAAGAGCAGTTCTTCTTCCAGCACCAGCAGGTCGCGGTTGAGGCGGATGACTTCGGCCTTGAGTGCCTGCACACGGGCGTCGAGCGCGGCTTGTTCGGTGGCAGGCGCGGGTGCAGCGGGTGCGGCGACAGCCGCTGCGGCTGGCGTTTCAGCTGCAGTGGCCGGCGCAGCCAGGCACCACAGTGCGGCGCCCAGGCAGGCGGCGATCTGGCGGTAGAAGGGGAGTTTCATGAGACGAAGCCGTCCTCTAGAAGT
>JANNGN010000113.1:0-2370 GCA_031403895.1 Rubrivivax sp.
CGCGCGCAGATCGACGAGATGGTGGCGCTGATCACGCTGTGCCTGGACCGCACGCTGGCCGACGTCGAGCGGCGCGGCTGGCTCTGATGCGCTCGATGCGCGCCCGGCACGGGGTTTGCCTCAGAATGGGGGAGCGCTCTCAAGCAAATGTGGCTCTGCCACTTTGCTTGACCCCCTCGGGGGGCGGACGAGGTATGTCGTCGGCCTGGGGGCGCTCACTCGACTGCGCGCACGCATTGATCGCTACCGGGTCTGTCGCAGATTCGGAGATGTTCGCAGCTTTTGCCATGAAGGAAACCCGCATGAAACCGATCTGCAGTGTCTTTGTCGCGGCACTCGCCGCCAGTGCCCTTCTCTGGGGCACGCCGGCTGCCGCGCAGCAAGAAGAAAAGATTCTGAACGTCTACAACTGGTCCGACTCCATCGCCGAAGACACCTTGGCCAATTTCGAGAAGGAAACCGGCATCAAGGTGCGCTACGACAACTTCGACAATAACGAGATCCTCCATGCCAAGCTGGTGGCGGGCAAGACCGGCTATGACATCGTGGTGCCCTCGTCCTACTGGGCCAAGGTGCAAGCCGATGCCGGCCTGCTGCGCAAGCTCGACAAGTCGCAACTGCCCAACCTGAAGAACCTCGACCCCGTGATTCAGGCCGCACTGGCCAGGCTGGACCCCGGCAACCAGTTCATGGTGAACTGGCTGTGGGGCTTCACCACCGTGGGCATCAATGTCGACAAGGTGAAGGCCGCGCTGGGCGGCACGCCGATGCCCGACAACGTCTGGGATCTGGTCTTCAAGCCCGAATACATCAGCAAGCTGAAAAGCTGCGGCGTCAGCTTCCTCGACTCGGCCACCGAGATCGTGCCGGCCGCCCTGCACTACCTGGGCAAGCCCGCCTACAGCCGCAACCAGGCCGACTACGCCGGCGTGGCGCCGCTGCTGAAAAGCATCCGGCCCCACGTGACGCTGTTCAGCTCGTCGGGCTACATCAACGACATGGCCAACGGCTCGATCTGCGTGGCGCTGGGCTGGTCGGGCGATATCAATATCGCACGCCAGCGCGCCATCGACGGCAAGACCGGCCAGAAGATCGAAGCACTGATTCCGAAGAACGGCGGCATCGTCTTCATGGACGTGATGGTGATTCCGGCCGACGCGCCCCACCCCGGCAACGCGCACAAGTTCATCAACTACATCATGAAACCCGAAGTTCATGCGGGCCTGACGAACAAGGTGTTCTACGCCAACCCGAACAAGGAATCGAAGAAGTTCATCAAGCCCGAGATCGCCGGCAACCCGAGCGTATTTCCGAGCGACGCGGACATGAAGAAGATGGCCATGCCCGACGCCATCAACAACGACCTGCGCCGCACCATGACGCGGCTGTACACCTCGTTCAAGACCGGCCTCTGATCCGCCGCCCATGGCAGGCGCACTCACGCCGGCAGCCGCGCCCGCGTACCTCCGCATCGACGACGTGGTGAAGGACTTCGGCGGCGGCGCCGTGGCGGTGGACCACGTCAGCCTGGACATCGCGCGCGGCGAAATCTTCGCCTTGCTCGGCGCGTCGGGTTGCGGCAAGACCACGCTGCTGCGCATGCTGGCCGGTTTCGAGACGCCGAACTCCGGGCGCATCGTCCTGAACGGGCAGGACCTGGCGCACTTGCCGCCGTATCAGCGCCCGATCAACATGATGTTCCAGAGCTACGCGCTGTTCCCGCACCTCACGGTGTGGGACAACATCGCCTTCGGCCTGCGGCGCGACGCCATGGCGAAGGACAAGGTGGCCGAGAAGGTCGAGGCGATGCTCAAGCTGGTGCAGTTGGGCAAGTTCGGCAAGCGCAAGCCGCATCAGTTGTCGGGCGGGCAGCAGCAGCGCGTCGCGCTGGCGCGCAGCCTGGCCAAGCAACCCCAGTTGCTGCTCCTGGACGAGCCGCTGGGCGCGCTGGACAAGAAGCTGCGCGAGGAGACGCAGATCGAACTGGTCAACATCATCGAGCAGGTCGGCGTGACCTGCGTGATGGTCACGCACGACCAGGAAGAGGCGATGACCATGGCCACGCGCATCGCGGTGATGAGCGAAGGCCGCATCATGCAGGTGGGCGCGCCCAGCGACATCTACGAGACCCCGGCCACCCGCTACGTGGCCGACTTCATCGGCAACGTCAACCTGATGCAAGGCACGCTGACGAGCGACTTCCCGGACCACGTGGTCATCGGCTGCGCCGACTGCACCCACTACGTCGGCCACGGCATCACCGGCACCGAAGGCATGGCGGTGTCGGTGGCGCTGCGCCCCGAGAAGCTGCGCCTCACGCGCGAGCGCCCGCAAGGCAGCGCCGAGTGGGCGGCCGGCCACAACCAGGTT
>JANNGN010000114.1:0-13586 GCA_031403895.1 Rubrivivax sp.
CGAGAAATACTCAAGCCGCTGCTGGAACTGTTGTCGGGCGTTCCGACCATCATCTACGGCTATTTCGCGCTGTTGTTCGTGACGCCGATTTTGCAGAAGATATTCCCCGGGCTGCCAGGCTTCAACGTGCTTTCTGCTGGCCTGGTGATGGGCATCATGATCATCCCCTACGTGTCTTCGCTTTCTGAAGACGCGATGCGCGCGGTGCCCATGAATCTGCGCGAAGCTTCTTATGCCATGGGCGCGACACGCTTCCAGACTGCCGTCAACGTGGTGGTGCCGGCGGCGCTGTCGGGCATTGCGTCGGCCTATATCCTGGGCATCTCGCGGGCGGTTGGTGAAACCATGATCCTGGCGGTCGCGGCAGGCATGCAGCCCAGCCTGAGTTTCAATCCGATGGAGCCCGCAGCCACGATCACCTCATACATCGTGCAGGTGGCGCTGGGCGACTTGCCGCACGGTTCGGTGGGTTACCAGACCATCTTCGCCGCCGGCCTGATGCTGATGCTGCTGACGCTGTGCTTCAACATGCTAGGCCACTGGGTACGCCGCAAATACAGGGAGGCCTACTGATGTCTGCCGTCATCAGGCCCAGCAGGGCCGATATCCGCGCGCTCATCCGATCGCACAAACGTTGGGACACCCTGTTCGGCGTGCTTGGCGTGCTGTCGCTGATGGTGGGCATACTCACCTTGGCCGCGTTGTTTGTGGGCATGATCATTGACGGCGTGCCGCGCTTGAACGCCGATTTTTTCACCAGCTTTCCGTCGCGCCGCGCCGGCGAGGCCGGCATCCTGTCAGCCTGGGTGGGTTCGATCCTGGTGATGTTTGTGACCGCAGTTTTTGCGGTGCCGCTCGGCATTGCGGGTGCCATTTACCTTGAGGAATACGCCCGCAAGAACTGGTTCACCGACATCATCGAGATCAATATTTCCAACCTGGCCGGCGTGCCATCCATCGTGTATGGCCTGCTGGCCCTGGGCCTGTTTGTCTATACCTTCGGCTTCGGGCAAAGCATCCTGTCTGCGGGGTTGACGCTGGCGTTGCTGATATTGCCAATTGTCATCGTGGCCACGCGCGAGGCGCTGCGTTCGATCCCGAAGGAAATCCGCGAAGCCGCTTACGCCTGCGGTGCTTCGCAGTGGCAGGTCGTCAGCCATCATCTGGTGCCTTATGGCCTGCCCGGCATCCTGACCGGCGTGATCATCGGCATGGCGCGCGCAATAGGCGAAACCGCGCCCATCATCACCATCGGCGCGCTGACATTCATTGCCTTCCTGCCGCCCGTGCCGGGCACAGGTGAACCGCCTGCCGGCCTGTTTGACTGGCTGTTTTCACCCTTCACCGTGATGCCGATCCAGATTTTCAACTGGACGTCCCGCCCCGACCCCGCCTTTCATCAAAACGCCGCCGCTGCCAGCTTTGTGCTTGTGTTGATGACGCTGGGAATGAACGGCCTGGCCATTTGGCTGCGCTACCGCCTGCGCAAGAACTTCAAGTGGTGAAACCGATGTCGATCTCGACCATTACGCTGCCGCAAAACCCGCCGGCGCTGAAATCACAGGCCAAGGAACTGGACTTCTACTACGGTGACTTCAAGGCGCTGAAGAGCGTCTCGATGCCGCTGTATGAAAACCGCGTGACGGCGCTGATTGGCCCTTCAGGTTGCGGCAAGTCCACCTTTCTGCGTTGCTTCAATCGCATGCACGACCTGTATCCGGGCAACCGCTACGCCGGCCGGATTGACCTCATGCCCGATGAAGTGAATTTGCTGGCAGCCGAGGTCGATCCCATCGAGGTGCGGATGCGCATCTCGATGGTGTTCCAGAAGCCCAATCCGTTTCCGAAGTCGATCTTCGAGAACGTGGCCTATGGTTTGCGGGTGCGAAACGAAAAGTCGCGCAGCTACATCGAAGACAAGGTCGAGGCTGCACTCAAGAGCGCGGCCTTGTGGGAAGAGGTGCGAGACCGGCTGCAAGAGGGCGGCTCCAACCTGTCTGGCGGCCAGCAGCAGCGCTTGTGCATTGCGCGCTCATTGGCCACCGATCCGGAAATCATCCTCTTCGACGAGCCGACATCGGCGCTGGACCCGATTGCCACCGGCGCGATCGAAGAGCTGATCGGTGAAATCAAGAAGACGGTGTCGGTGCTGATCGTTACCCATAACATGCAGCAGGCGGCACGGGTTTCGGACTACGTGGCTTATATGTACCTGGGCGAACTCATCGAGTATGGCGAGACCCAGAATATCTTCATGAAACCCAAGCGCAAAGAGACCGAGGATTACATCACCGGGCGCTTTGGGTAATTGCCCAACAGCCGGCCAGGAATCGACCAGGAGCACAGCATGTCGGACAAACACCTTTCCACGCAATTCGACGCCGAACTCGGCGGCATTTCTGGCCGTGTGCTCGAAATGGGCGGGCTCGTCGAATCGCAGGTTGCGCAGGCCATGTACGCGCTGACCCATTTCAGCGAAGAGACTGCCGGCCAGGTGATGCAGCAGGAAGAGCGGGTCAACCAGATGGAAGTCGAGATCGACCGCGATCTCTCGGCCATCATCGCGCGCCGCCAGCCCACCGCACGCGACCTGCGATTGCTGATCGCGATCAGCAAGACCATCGCCAACCTTGAACGGGTTGGCGACGAAGCCGCGCGCATTGCGCGCACCGTGCAGCGCCTGATCAACACCGGCGTATCGACGCGCCTGCGCCTGCCCGTGGCTGATCTGGGTTTCGGCGGCGAACTGGCGGTTGCGCAGCTGCGCAAGGCACTTGACGCCTTCGCCCGCCTGGACACCGGCAAGGCACTGGAAGTGCTGAAACAGGACGACCAGATCGACCAGGAATTCGACGGCCTGCTGCGCAAGCTCATCACCTACATGATGGAAGACCCGCGCACCATCTCGTCCAGCATCGACCTCGTCTTCGTGGCCAAGGCGATCGAACGGGTGGGTGACCACGCCAAGAACCTGGCCGAAGCAATCATCTACGTCGTCAAGGGCACCGACGTGCGCCATACATCGGTTGAGGATGTTGAAAATGTGGTGCGCTGAACGGAGCACGCCATGAGCCTGATCCTGGTCGTCGAAGACGAAAGTGCAATTGCCGAGCTGATTGCGATCAACCTGCGCCATGCCGGATTCGAGGTGGCGTTGGCTGCCGATGCCGACACCGCGCAAACCGCAGTCGATCGCATCCTGCCGGACCTGGTGCTGCTGGACTGGATGCTGCCGGGGCAGTCGGGCGTGCAGCTGGCGCGGCGTTGGCGCTCGGACGCCCGCACGCGCGACTTGCCACTCATCATGCTCACAGCGCGCGCCGAAGAAAGCGACAAGATCACAGGCCTGGACGCGGGCGCCGACGACTATCTCACCAAGCCTTTTTCCACCAAGGAACTGCTGGCGCGCATCCGCGCCGTGCTGCGGCGCAAGGCCCCCGAGGCACTGGACACCGCAGTCGAGGTCAGCGGCCTGCGGCTGGACCCCGCCACCCGGCGCGTGACGCGGCGGCTGGATGAAGACCTGCGCGAGGTGAAGATCGGCCCCACGGAATTCCGCCTGCTGCACTTCCTGATGACGCACCCTGAACGTGTACACAGTCGCGCGCAGTTGCTCGACCGCGTGTGGGGCGACCACGTCTTCATCGAGGAGCGCACGGTGGACGTACACGTCAAGCGGCTGCGCGAAGCGCTGGCGCCGGTGCGCTGCTCGGCACTGATCGAGACCGTGCGCGGGGCCGGCTATCGGCTAACGCAGCAGATGCAGAGCCTGGCCGCCTGAGTCGGCCCGGGCCCCGATCATGACCTGGCTGTTGCCGCGCGCGCTGGCTGCCCTGGTGGCCATGGTGCTGGGGGCTGCTGCTGGCGCGGTAGTGGGGCGCTTCATTGGCGGTCCGCTGGTGGCGGCTGTCCTCGGGGCTGGCCTGTTCCTGGCTGGCACCGTGCTGGTCGATGCGTGGCGCGGCAACAAGTTGCTCGACTGGCTGCGCGGCTCGCAGCAGGCCCTGGCGCCGCGCGACGCGGGATTCTGGGGCGAGCTGGCCTACCGCATTGAACGGCTGTTGCGCAACAAGGACCTGGCGCTGTCCGATGAAAGCCAGCGGCTGGAGCAGTTTCTGGCTGCCATCGAGGCCTCGCCCAACGGCGTGCTGCTGCTCGACGCCACCGACCAGATCGACTGGTGCAACCTGGTGGCGGCGCAGCACTTCGGCCTTGACCCCACGCGCGACCGGCGTCAGCGCGTCACGAACCTGGTGCGCACGCCAGCCTTCGTGGCTTATCTGCAGGCCGGCAATTTTGACGAACCGGTGGTGTTTGTCGGGCCACTCGGCCACAGCACCTTGTCGGTGCTGGTGCGGCCCTACGGCGGCGGCATGAAGCTCGTGCTGACGCAAGACATCACCGAGCGTGAACGCGCTGAATCGATGCGGCGCGACTTCGTCGCCAACGTGTCGCACGAGATTCGCACACCGCTGACCGTGCTGGCTGGTTTTGTCGAGACACTGGCGCAACTGCCGCTGACAGAAGCCGAGAGAAAACGCGTGCTCGTGTTGATGGCGCAGCAGACCGACCGCATGCAGTCCCTGGTGGGCGACCTGCTGACGCTGGCGCAGCTTGAAGGCAGCCCGCGCCCGGGTGCAGACCGGTGGTTGCTGCTGCAGCCGCTGATGCAGCGGGCTTTGACCGATGCATCTGCGCTCTCGGCGGGCAAACACAGCTTCGAGCTGGTGGGCGACGACGACGCAGAGCTGGCCGGGAGCGAAGCTGAATTGCTCAGTGCCGTGGGTAACTTGCTGAACAACGCGGTGCGCTACACGCCTGAAGGCGGGCGCATTGCCCTGCGCTGGCGTTGGCGCGAAGACGGCACCGGCGAGATCGAAGTCAGCGACAGCGGCATTGGCATTGCGCGTGAACATCTTCCGCGGCTGACCGAACGCTTCTACCGTGTGGACGGCAGCCGTTCGCGCGACACCGGCGGCACCGGGCTCGGGTTGTCGATCGTCAAGCATGTGGCGCAGCGCCATGGCGGCGAGATCGACGTGCAGAGCGAGCCGGGCAAGGGGTCGAGCTTCAGAATGGTGTTCCCGGCGCTGCGGGTGCGCCACCGGGCGGTGGTGGCTGGCGCGGGCACGGGTGCGGTCGTGGCTTGAAAGGTGAGGCTGCGCTGTAGTTGCGCTGTAGTCGCGCTGTAGCAGCGCTTTGAGCTCGACCCGGAACACTGCCAGAACTGCGGCGGTTGCTGGCTGCTCACTCGCCCGCCGCCGGCTCTCAGCGCTGGCCGACTGTCCGGTTTCGCTTGCGCAGCAGCGCCACGCCCAGCAGACCCAGCGCGGCCAGCGCGCCCGTTGCGGGCTCGGGGACCGCTGCGGTCTGGATCGAGAATGTCGAACTGCCACCCCTCGACGGGTTGCCGCTGGCGTCGCGGAACAGGAGCGCGTTCCATTGCACGGTCACGCCACGGGGCGTGAAGCCGATCGACTGCACGGCCGCACCGTCACTGGCCAGCACGGTCACGCCAATGATGTTGCTGCCGAAGTCAAGGTCACTGAGCCCAACACCGAAGAAAGTGAAGCCGCTGATGTCGCTCGACGAATTGATGCCGACTTCGTTGAACGAAATGGTGAACGTCGATGCGTCGATGTCGAGTGCCACGTTCCAGATCTGGTTCAGCGGGGCGTAGCTCCAGGTCCCGGTGAATTCCACGCCAGCGCCGACGATGGCGGTCGGAACGAATGGCGGCGCGACCACGCCGCCGGACTGGTCGACCAATATCGCGCCGACCGAATCGCCGATCAGGCTGGCGTTGGCGGCGCCCGCTGCCAGCAGGCTGGCGAGCAGCACAAAACGGGGCAAGTGCCGGGTTGAAGCAACGGAACTGAATTCAGATTTCATGGCTTTCTCCTTGGGGTTGGGGTACGTGTTAGCTGCCCGCTCTGGCTGACGTCGCCGCTGCGGGTGCTGGTCGGACAGGTCAAGGTTTGTGTCCATCGACATCGGGCGCTTCCAGGCCGCCCGGGCCGCCGATCGGTTGGGGTTGTCTGCATCTGCGGACCTTCGGTTTGGGTATGGCGCGCAGGTTAGGGCCAGCGCCCTTACGAAACCCATACCGATTGGCCCAAAGGATGCAGGCCCCCTAGAAAGAAGGACTGCCGTCTTCATAGGCCAAAGATGGTCCTGCCAGGGTCAGGAAGAAGGGCGATCAAGTGCCCTGTTCTGCTGTCGTCGAATTCGCCCAACCGCATGGATGCAGCGGAGATACCTGCTCAGTATCTGAGCCTGCTCAGGGCGCGCGCCGGAACACCTGTGTGACTTCATCGCGCTCGGTCGGCCGCCGCACTTCGGCCACCAGGTCCCAACCAGGGGGCGGCGGCGGTGCCGGTTTGGCGCGCGTCACGCGCAGCAGGTAAGCGCAGCCTGACTTGACTGAGCCGATCGATCCGAGCAAGCCAATCTGCGCCTCCACACGCCAGCCGCCGAAATATTCCAGCGCCGCCACCGTGGCCGGTGCAATGCCGGGTGCCGTTATGCAGGCGTCGCGTGGCACGTGCAAGGCCAGGCGGGTGACGAATGGGCGCGCGCTGCGTGCGTAGTCCAGCAGTGGCAGCCACAGCGTCATCAGCAGCAACCAGCACAGCGCCACGCCACCAGCCGGCAGCACCATGCTTTTCCAAAGCGCTTCCTGGTGGCGCCCCGTGCGCCAGCGCACGACGGCAAGCCAGGCCAGCGACCCCGCCACCGCAAAGGCAAGTGCTATCCAAGAGAACTGGGCTTCAAACCCCGGTGCAAGCCGTGCCACGTTGGCCGCCGGCTTGGCCGGCAAGCCGGTGTGCATCGCGAGATAGATGACCCAGATCGTCAACGCAGACAGCGTGAAGAAGAACATTGAAAACCAGTCCACTGCGGCCGCTGCGCTGCGCCGCAGTGTGGGCAGGGCAAAGGCGGCCAGCACGGCCAGTGCCGGCAAGCCCAGCATCAGGGCGCGGTCAGAGCCCCCCATCACCAGGCTGGATACCAGGGCCACCAGCAGCACCATCAGGGGCACCGACAGATGCCGGTACAGCAGGTGCAGACGCCAGCGCCACAGCGTCCACAGTGCCAGCGGCCAGGCTGGCCACATGAACCACAGCCACTGCCGGGCGATGGCCGGCAAATCGCTGACAGCCAGGCTCACACTGCGCACGCGCCAACCGTCCAAGCCCCAGGTACACAGCGCCGCCAGCACGGTCGCGGCCAGGACCCAGATCGAAAACGCCCGCACTGGCGCCTGGCGCGACTGGCTGCACACCAGGCCGCCGCCCAGGCCGGCGGCCAGGGCCATTGAAGGCGCACCGCTGGCTGCCAGCAAGGGCAGGGCGATGCCGACAGCGATGCGTGCCCGCCAGGTGCGAAACGGCGCCGCCGAAAGGCCATACAGGTACAGCGTGACCGCAAACAGCTGCACCAGTTCAGGCGTGGTTTCGTGGCCCAGTTGCAGCAGCCCCAGCGTGGCCATCAGCGCGAGCAATCCGCCGTCGGCCATCGCGCGCGCGTAGGCAACAGGCTCGGCCTCGCCACCAAAGGCAAAGGCCACCGGCTGTGCGGCTTCCGTGCGGGCCAGTTGGTAGGTGCTGTACCAGACGAGCGCCAGCGTCAGCGCGAGCAACGCGGCAAAGGGCAGGCGTGCGGCCAATGCCGGGTCCAGCCAGCCGTGGCCGGCTGCAATGAACGCGGCACCCAGCCAGTGCGACACGAGCGCGGTGTCGGCGTGTACGCCACCCAGCGTGGGCGCCCACCACGGTGTGCGGCCCTCGGCCATGGCCACCATCAGACCGAATGCGTTGATGTCGGCATTGCGCCACGGGTCGCGGCCAACCAGCCCCGGCAGCACGTAGGCCGCGCACAGCAGCCACAGTGCCAGCCGTGGCAAGCGGCGTGCGCCGCGTTGGGTGACAAGTGCGGGCTTGGGGCTGTTCACCGGGCGCTGATGCAGAAGCAAAAAAAGGCAGCCTCGGCTGCCTTCGTGTGTCGGCGCAGGGACAGCGCCGCAGCCTTCACGGTGGCGAATCCAGCGTCATTCCGGCGTCGCCGCAGCCGGGCTCGGGGCCGCAGTGGCAGCAGAGGACTTCTTCATCCCGACGCGCGCAAACTTGTTGCGGAACTTCTCGACGCGGCCGCCCAGGTTGTCAATGCTCTTTTGCGTGCCGGTGTAGAAAGGGTGCGTCTCGCTGGTGGTTTCCAGCTTGATCAGCGGCAGGTTGCGGCCGTCTTCCAGCTTGATCATGTCCTTGGTCGGGGCACAAGAGCGCGTGACAAAGGTGAAGCCGTTGGACAGGTCCTGGAAGCAGACCTGGCGATAGTTGGGATGAATGCCGTCTTTCATGGGAAACCTCTGATCGTGTAGGGGAGCCACGCTGTTGCAGGAACTGTTTCAAAACATTCCCTGCCGCGCACTTTCCGGGTTAAGTCGAGTTAGCCGCAAATTATAGCCAGCGGCAGGGTCAGCCGCCGCGCCGCATCATGTCGAAGAAGTCGTGGTTGTTCTTGGTGGCCTTCATCTTTTCCAGGATGAATTCCATCGCCTCAATCTCGTCCATCGGGAACAGCAGCTTGCGCAGGATCCAGCTCTTCTGCAGGATTTCGGGCTTCAGCAGCAGTTCTTCGCGCCGCGTGCCGCTCTTGTTGATCAGGATCGACGGATAGACACGCTTTTCGGCCATGCGGCGGTCGAGGTGGATCTCGCAGTTGCCAGTGCCTTTGAATTCCTCGTAGATGACCTCGTCCATCTTGGAGCCGGTGTCGATGAGTGCGGTGCCGATGATGGTCAGCGTGCCGGCTTCCTCGGTATTGCGCGCGGCGCCGAAGAAGCGCTTGGGCCGCTGCAGCGCGTTGGCGTCGACGCCGCCCGAGAGCAGCTTGCCACTCGAGGGCAGCACGTTGTTGTAGGCGCGCGCCAGGCGCGTGATCGAATCAAGAAGAATGACCACGTCCTTCTTCATTTCCACCAGACGCTTGGCGCGCTCGATCACCATTTCGGCCACCTGCACGTGGCGCGCGGCGGGTTCGTCGAAGGTGGAGCTGATGACTTCGCCGCGCACCGTGCGCAGCATCTCGGTCACTTCTTCGGGCCGCTCATCGACCAGCAGCACGATGAGGTGGATCTCGGGGTGATTGGCCACGAGTGCGTGCGCGATGTGCTGCATCATGACCGTCTTGCCGGTCTTGGGCTGCGCCACCAGCAGCGCGCGCTGGCCTTTGCCGATGGGCGCGAGGAGATCGATGATGCGGCTGGTGATGTTCTCTTCGGCCTTCATGTCGCGTTCGAGCTTGAACTGCTGCGTCGGAAAGAGCGCAGTCAGATTCTCGAACATGATCTTGTGCTTGGCCTCTTCGGGCGTCACACCGTTCACACGGTCAACCTTGACGAGGGCGAAGTAACGCTCGCCGTCCTTGGGCACCCGCACTTCGCCTTCGACGTTGTCGCCGGTGTGCAGGTTGAAGCGGCGCACCTGGCTGGGCGACAGGTAGATGTCGTCGGTGGATGCCATGTAGCTGGCTTCGATGCTGCGCAGGAAGCCAAAGCCATCGGGCAGCACCTCCAGCACGCCGTCGCCAAAGACCTGCTCGCCCGCTTTGGCGCGCTTTTTCATGATCGCAAACATCAACTCCTGCTTGCGCAGGCGGGCGACGTTTTCGATCTCCAGCGCCTCACCCATCGTGATCAGGTCGGCGATGGGCTGGGCTTTGAGTTCGGACAGATGCATGAAGCGCCCTTGGGCAGATGCAGGCCGGCTCAGGGGCCGAAACACCTCAAGAGGTGGCGCGGGCCATGTGGCAGGACAGCAAGTCGGCAGATCGGTGATGGATTGGCGCCGGTCCCACGCGCTCTGCCGTCTGGCAGCCGGGCTTGCTTTTGGCAAAGGCCGGCGAGGGCGGTGCGTGGTGGCGGGTCAGACGCCGGCTGCAGCCCCAGGAAGGGCACCCAACCAACGTTGAATAAGATTATAGATGACCGTCGATGAAGGCAGTCAACTGCGCCTTGGACAAGGCGCCGACTTTGGTGGCGGCGAGTTCGCAGCCTTTGAACAGCATCAGCGTCGGAATGCCGCGAATGCCGAACTTGGCCGGCACGTCGCGGTTTTCATCGACGTTCATCTTGGCCACCTGCACGCGGCCTTCGTAGGTCTTGGAAACTTCCTCCAGGATCGGCGCGATTGACTTGCAGGGCCCGCACCACTCGGCCCAGTAGTCCACCAGCACGGGCTTGTCGGCCTGCAGCACATCGCTGGCGAACGAGTCGTCGGTGACGTGCTTGATCAACGAGTTTTCGGTGACGGGTTTGCTCAGTTCGCTGCTCATGGGGGAGTCCTCCGCGTGCGGGTTGTTCAGGGATGAACGCGGGGCCCGCGTGGTGAGTGGCAATGCACAATCATTCTGACACAACGGTATTCGTGGGCAGCCCGCCCGCGCCGCCACTCCGCTATGCCCGCGATAGAGCAAATCTGCCTGGCCCCTGACGCGCGCGCCGCAGACCTTTGGCCTTTGGTGGCCCAAGCCGCGCTGCGGTGGTTGCATGAGCGCCAGCTGCCAGCGCGCGACGCCATCGTGCTGTTGCCCTTTGCCGCCTTGCTGGCACCTGTGCGCACGGCTTTCGCGGCGCTCGGTGGCTGGCAGCCGCGGGTCGAGACAACACTCACGCTGGCCGCGTCGCTCGGGCCACCGCCTGCGCCCGAAGCGGGCCATTGCACGGGTGACGCGGTGCTGGACCGGCTCTGCGCACGCACCTTGCTGCAACGCCAGGCCTGGGCGCAGCGCTGGGAGCAGGCTGACCCCGCTGGCTTCGACCGCATCGTGGCTTCGCTGGTTGACGCATCGCAGACGCTGCGGGCCGGCGCGCAGGAACGGGCGCCGGCTGAGCGCGCCGCTTTTTGGGCGCTGGCGCGAAGCCAGCTGGTCGCGCCCGTGGGCCCGGCGGCGGCCGAAGCGATACTGCTTCAGGTGGCGCTGGAGTGGGCCTCCGCAGCGGGCCCAGCACACACCGATGGACTCTTCGGCCTGCTGCCATCGGCCTGGGTCGCGGTGACGATCGGCGGGCCGGACGAGATCGCCCTTGCAGTTGCGGCGCTAGGCCACGCACCGGCGTTGCAGCTCATCGTCGATGCGCCCGCTGATGACCCTTTTTCGGCAGTCTGCCGGCAGGCCAACATCCAGCGCTTCGTGTGCGAAGACTTCGAAGCCGAGGCCCAGGCCGCTGCGGCCGAAGTCATCGCTGCACTCGATGCCGGCCGCGCGCCCGTTGCGCTGGTGGCGCTGGACCGCGCGCTCGTGCGCCGCGTGCGCGCGCTGCTGGGGCGCAGTCAGATTCCGCTCATCGACGAGACCGGCTGGGTGCTGGCCACCACGCGCTCGGCGGCTGCCGTCGTCGGCCTGCTGAAGGCAGCGGCGCCGGCTGCAGCGCAGGACACGGTGCTGGATTGGCTGAAGGACTGGCCCGGCGCCGCGCCGGCGGCACTCGATTCGCTTGAAGCGCTGTGGCGTGAGCGCCGCCATGTGCCCGACCGCGGCGCGGCGCTGCAGCTCTGGCAGGACGCGCAGCGCCATTTGCAAGCGCTGGCTGAGGGCGGCAGCTTGGCTCTGGCGGCCTGGCTGCGGCGGCTGCGTGAATCGCTGGCTGGCGACGGCACACTCGAACGCCTTCGCAACGACGCCGCTGGCGCGCAGGTGCTGGCGGCCCTGCACTTGCACGACGAAGGCAGCGCCGCCTGGCAGCAAGCGACCGCGCAGGCGCGGCTGAACCTGGCCGGCTTCACGGCCTGGGTGCAGGCCACGCTGGAACAGTCGCCCTACCTGCCGTTGCCCGATGCCGATGCGCTGGTGGTGCTGACGCCGCTGGCGCGCGCCTTTGGCCGCCCCTTCGGGCACATCGTTGTGCCGGGTGCCGATCACCGCCACCTGGGCGCTGCAGACAGCCCGCCGGCCTTGATCGGCGACAGCTGGGCCACCGCCCTGGGTCTGGACCACGCGGCGGCGCGGCGCCAGCGCCAGCAGGCTGCGCTGGCGCAGGTGCTGCGGGCAGAGCGCATCACACTGCTGCGGCGCCAGCGCGACGACGAAGACACGCTCGAAGAAAGCCCCGACGTCGAGTGGCTCTTGCTGTGCCGCCAACGTTCAGGCTTGCCGGTCTGGCCGCTGCAGGCCTGGCAGCCCGAGCGTGTGGCGCGGCCCCGCATGGGCGTGCCGCGCCCGCTGCCCAGCGCCGCCAAGGCGTTGCCGGATTTGCTGAGCGCGACGCAACTTGAAGCCCTGCGCGCCTGCCCTTACCGCTTCTTCGCCCGTGCCGTGCTGAGGCTGGACGACGCTGAAGAAATCGACACCGGCCTGGCCAAGCGCGACTATGGCAACTGGCTGCACGCGGTGCTGCACCACTTCCACAGCGAGCGCCTTTATGACCAGCCACCGCAGGCGCAACTGCAGCAGTCGGCCGAACACATCACGCGCGAAATGGCGCTCGACGACGGTGAGATGCTGCCCTGGCGCGCCAGCTTCGAGACCTTCAGCCCCGCCTACCTGGCCTGGTGCGCGGAACGCGAAGCCGCCGGCTGGTACTGGGCCGACGGCGAGTCCGACCACCGCCGTGCACCACCCGAACTCGATGGCCTGGGCCTTAGCCTGCGCGGCCGCATCGACCGCCTCGACCACGGGCCCGATGGCCAGCAGCAACTGCTCGACTACAAGACCGGCAGCGCCGATGTCCTCAGACGCAAGGTGAACGAGCCGCTCGAAGACACCCAGCTGGCTTTCTACGCCGCCTTGCTCGGCCCGGCCGACACGCTGGGCGCCGCCTACCTGGCGCTGGACTCACCGAACGCGCCGCTGACTATGGCGCACAAGGAGGTGCATTTGAGCGCGCAGACGCTGCTCGAAGGCCTCTCCGACGAGTGGCAGCGCCTGCGCGAAGGTGCGGCCCTGCCGGCACTCGGTGAAGGCCCCGTCTGCGACAAGTGCGAAGCGCGCGGACTGTGCCGGCGTGACCATTGGCAAGCATCTTAAGGCCGACGCTTTGATGCAAGCCTCATGACCCAGGACGCCTACCGCGCCGACCAGGCGCCAGTCAGCACTGAGGCCTTCTACGCCGCCGCCTGCGACCCGGCGCGCAGCGTGGTGGTGGAAGCCTGCGCCGGCTCGGGCAAGACGTGGATGCTGGTGTCGCGCATCCTGCGCGCGCTGCTGGCGGGCGTCGAGCCGCAGCAGGTGCTGGCCATCACCTTCACGCGCAAGGCCGCTGGCGAGATGCGCGCGCGGCTGGACGAGTGGCTGGCTGCTTTTTCAGAAGCGCGCAGCACGCATGCCGAGCGCGTGCAGGCGCTGCAGCAGCGCGGCATGAATGCGGCCGAGGCCGCAGCCGCCGCAGACAGCTTGGGCGCCTTGCACGAACGCCTGCTGCGCCAGGGCCGGCGCGTCGAGGTGCGCACCTTCCACGCCTGGTTTGGCCAGCTGCTGGGTCATGCGCCGCTGGCCCTGCTGCAAGGCCTGGGTTTGCCCGTCGCCTACGAGACGATCGAGGACATCGGTGTGCTCGGCGACGCACTCTTTCGCCGCTTCCACCGCGC
>JANNGN010000115.1:0-2860 GCA_031403895.1 Rubrivivax sp.
GCCCAGGGCACGATGCGCACGGTGCTGGGGTCGGGCCGCAGGTGCATGTCGCGGTCGGTCGGCTTGATGACGTCGTAGTACGGGCCCTCTTCGGGGAACTCGCCCGTCACGCCCATCGCCACCACGGCTTCGGGCAGCCGCATGCCGCGGTCTTCGGTGAACTTCTGGCGCGGCAGGATCTTGCCGCGCGCCACGCCGGTGAGGTCGGGCACGAGGCATTCGATCTCGGTGACGCGGTTGGTGTCGAGCCACTGCTCAAGGTCGCTGAATGTGAACTGTTCTCTGGCCGTCATGGTGTACCTGTGGTTTGTGTGGGTCGGCAGCACGTTGATCGGCTGCCGCGTTCCTGCCTGCGGTTCAAGCAGAGACGCTGGGCAGAGGCCCCCGCACACGGTCCCGGTAGCTGCGCACGGCGGCGCCAAATGCGGACAGGATCGACAACGACACAGGGTTGCTGGCAGCCTGCCATTCGGGGTGCCATTGCAGGCAGAGGTTGAAACCCGGCGCGCTGGGCATTGAACAGGCCTCGATCAAACCGTCCGGCGCCACGGCTTCGACACGCAACTCGGGGGCCAGCGTTTTCAAGCCCTGGCCATGGACAGAGTTCACTTCGAAACTGGCTCGCCCGACGATGCCCGCCAACAGGCCGCCCGCCACCACGTCCACGCTGTGCGCCAGGCCGTACTGCACAGCAGCGGGCTGGTCTTTCTGCGAGCGGTGGTCGGCATAACCGGCCACTTCCTGCACCGCCTGGTGCAGCGTGCCACCCAACGCCACATTCACTTCCTGCGTGCCGCGGCAGATGGCCAACAGCGGAATGCCGCGTGCCAGCGCCAGGCGGATCAGCGGCAGCGTCCAGGCGTCGCGTTCGGGATCCAGCGGCAGCGCGGGGTCATGCACGGCCTGGCCAAAATGCACCGGGTGTACGTTGGACGGCGAACCCGTCAGCAGCACGCCGTCTGCCGCATCCAGCAGGCTGCCAAGTTCGGCCACTTCGAAGGGCGGCGCAATCAGCGGCAGCGCGCCGGCCAGGCGCACCGCATCGACGTACTTGCGGCCGGCGATGTGGAAGGCGTGTTCACCCAGCAAGCGGTTGCAGCTGGTGAGCAGGACCAGAGGTGGGCGTGGGGCGGAAGCAGTCATGTCGCGGGTTATCCAAGCATATCGCCAAGCCTGTCGCGCAACCGGTACCAGGCCATGCCCAGCACCAGTGCCGGCGTGCGCAGCCAGGCGCCGCCAGGGAAGGCGCGGTGCTGCAAGCGGGCGAAGACGTCGAAGCGGCTGGCGTCGCCGGCCATCGCTTCGGCCACCAGGCGGCCGGCCAAGCCGGTCAGCGCCAGGCCGTGGCCCGAAAAGCCCTGCAGGTAATAGACGTTTTGCGCGCGGCCCCGGGTGACGGCAGGCAGGCGGCCGAAGTCGGGCGCGCGGTTCATCGTGATGTCAACGAAGCCGCCCCAGGCGCATTCCACCTTGGCCTGCGCCAGTTGCGGGAAGGTGTGTACCAAACGCTGGCGCATGCTGTCCGCCAGGCGGGCAGGTGTGACGCTGCTGTAGCTGGCGCGGCCGCCGTAGAGCAGGCGGTGGTCGGGCGTGGTACGGAAATAGTCGAGCACGAAGTTGGTGTCGCAGACGGCAGACCGGCTGGGTATCAGCGATGCACACAGCGCCGGGCTGAGCGCCTCGCTGCACGCCATGTATGTGCCCACCGGCATGATGCGCCGCGCCAGCATCGGCACAAGATCGTGCAGGTAAACGTTGCCGGCCGCAGCACCTGCTCGGCGCTCACCTGTCCGCTGCAGGTGCGCAGCACAGGGCGTTCGCCTTGCAGCAGCGCCAGCGCGGGGCTGTGCTCGAAGATGCGCACCCCGGCTGCGGCCGCCGCACGCGCCAGGCCACGGGTGTACTTCAGCGGGTTCAGGTGGCCTGAGTTCTGGTCGTGGATGCCGCTGTGGAAACGTGGGCTGGCGATCCAGTTTCCGATGTCGGCGGGCGCGATGCGCTGCAGCGAATAGCCATAGGCAGACTCCATGCGCCCAGCCCAGGCCGCCAAGGCACGGCCCTTGCGCGCGCTGGTCGCCAGGCCCAGGTAACCGCTCTGCCAGTCGCAGTCGATGGCGTGGTCGCGGATGCGGCTTTGCAGCAGGTGCAGCGCTTCCAGCGACATCGCCCAGACCCGCCTGGCCTCATCAAGGCCAAGCTGCGCTTCGATCACGTCCTGTTCGCAGGCCAGCCCGTGGATGGCCTGGCCGCCATTGCGGCCGCTGGCGCCAAAACCCACTTGCTGCGCTTCCAGCAGCACGACATCAAAGCCGCGCTGGCGCAGTTCAATTGCCGCGCTCAATCCAGCCAGCCCGCCGCCCACCACGGCCACGTCGCAAGCCGTGTCTGCGGTCAGCCGGGGATAGGCCGGCACTGGCCCCGCCGTGGCGGCGTAGTAGGCGTTTCGGGTGAATTCCAGGTCGGTAGCGAGCAAGGGCATCGGGCAGGCGCTCGCCAGGCAGGTGCTGAATGAAGAGCGAACGCCGAGCCTCTCAGACCGCGCGGCGAATGGCGCCGCGCAGGGTGTCGATGATCTGGTCGATGTGGCAACGCTCGATGATCAGCGGTGGCGACAGCGCGATGGTGTCGCCCGTGGTGCGGATCAGCAGGCCCTTGTCCCAGCAATCCAGGAACACGTTGAACGCACGTTGGGTCGGCGCGCCAGGCAAGGCCGCAAGTTCGATGCCGCCCACAAGGCCGATGTTGCGCACGTCGATCACGTTCGGTTCGCTGCGCAGCGAATGCACGCCTTGCGCAAAGTACGCGGCCATCTCGCCAGCACGCGTCAGCAGCCCTTCTTCGGCGTAGGTATCCAGCGTGC
>JANNGN010000116.1:0-3838 GCA_031403895.1 Rubrivivax sp.
ACACCGCTCGCCGGTCGGCCTGCAGCGCTGGCTGCAGCGCGTGGCCCGGCGGGTCCAGCACGGCGCGCAGCACCGACAGCGTCTGGCGCAGCCGGTTGCGGCCGACATCGGCCGCCGCGCCGGGCCACAGCCGGTCTGCCAATTCTTCGCGCGCGTGCTGGCGCTGCGGCGCCAGCGCCAGTTGCGCCAGCAAGAGCGTGGCTGCGCGCGAGGACAGGCGGCTGACGTGGCCGCGCGCATCCACCAGTTCCACCGCACCCAGCAAGCGCAGAAACCAGCGCGGCGTGCCATCCTGTGGTGCAGAAACGGTCTCGTCCATCACGCCCGCAGTGTGGCCGCAATGCCTGCCGCCCGACCAGCTACTGCTACCGGCTGCCGCTGCGCAGCAAGGGCCGCAACGCCAGGCACCCCAGCGCCGGGCCCAGCGCCAGCCAGGGCAGCAGCGCCGGCAGCGGCACGCTCTGCGACAGGCGCACGAAGAGTTCGATCGACAGCACCGAAATCGCGAAGCCGATGCTGTTGCTCAGCGTGAGCACGCTGCCCACAGCTTCTCGCGGCGCGTTGGCTGCGGTGAGCGCCGAGAACTGCGGCGAGTCACCGGCCACCGTCACGCCCCAGACGATCAACCAGGCCAGGAAGATCGGCAATGGCGCCACCAGCGCCCACGGTGCGGCCAGGCAGCACAGGCCGCTTGTCAGCAGCTGCGATGCGGCCACGCGTGCGCTGCCGGCACGTTGCGCCGCCAGTCCCCCGAGCACGCAGCCCACCGCGCCAGCGCCCAGTGCGGCGAAGGCCCACCACGACACGGCGGTGGCATCGACCAGCCGTGTCGCCAGGATCAGCGGCAGCAGCACCCACACCGTGTAGAGCTCGCCCATGTGGCCGAAGTAGCCCAGCACCGACGCGCGCACGCGGCGGTCGCGCCAGACACTGGCCAAGGCTGACAAGCGCAGCACGGCCAGGCCGGCGGGCTTGGCGGGTTCGGGCAGGCAAACGGTGACGAGCAGCCCCGCGACTGCAGCGGCGCAGGCGACGCCGATGAACACGCTCTGCCAAGGCAGATCCGCGCCCAGAGCGCGCAGCGCATGCGGGCTGGCGCTGCCCAGCACCAGCGCGCCCAGCAACCAGCCCAGCGCCGCGCCCAGGCCGCGCGGGAACCACAGCGACGCCAGCTTCATGCCCACCGGGTAGATGCCGGCGAGGAAGAAGCCGGTCAGCGCGCGCCAGGCCAGCAGTTCGTTGAAGTGCGGCGCCTGCATCATCAGCCGCAGCATCGCCAGCAGCGTGCAGCCGGCAGCCGCCAGTGCGCAGAGCAGAAAGACACGCCGCGCCGGCCAGCGGTCGGCCACCGCGAACAGCGCGAACAGCAAGGTGCCGGCGATGAAGCCGATCTGCAGCGCCCCGGTGAGCGTGGCCACCGACGCCGCGCTCCAGCCGAATGCGCGCTGCAGGTCGGGCATGACGGCGTTGACCGCAAACCACGGTGAGGTGCCCAGCAGTTGCGCCAGCACCAGCACCGGCAACACATGGCGTGGTGCCTTGTCTGAGGGCGGTGTGGGCTGCGTGGGCTGCGAGTTGGCGGTCATGGGCAAGTCGGGCGGCCACGGTAGCACGCGGTTCAGGCGCCGAAATTCAGGCGCAACAGCAAAAGCACGGGCAGCCGCTCAAGCAGTCGTTCCAGCAGTCGTTCCAGCAGTCGCTCAGGGCCGCCGCTCTTGTGGCCGCGCCGCCCTTGGCATACGCTGGCCTGGCGCTGAAGGAGACCCCCATGTCAAGCCTATCCCCTGGCAGCCCGGCCCGCGCCGCTGCTGTCATCTCGAACGTCATGCCGGACGCCATCTCGAAAATCCGCACCCTGGCCCTGGTAGGGCCGGCGGGGGCTGGCAAGACGAGTCTGGCCGAAGCGCTGCTGCACAAGGCTGGCGCCATCCAGACCCCCGGCACGCTGGAACGCGGCACCACCGTCAGCGACCACGACCCGCTCGAACGCCGCATGCAACATTCGCTGAACGCGGCCGTCATGCACCTGCTGCACGACAACACCCGCGTCCACTTTATCGACACCCCCGGCGCGGCGGACTTTCTGGGCCAGAGCCTGCCGGCACTGGAAGCCGTGGAGACGGCGGCGGTGGTCATCAACGCTGCCGTCGGCATCGAGCCGATGGCGCGCCGCATGATGGACTACGCCGCCAGCCGCCATCTCGACCGGCTCATCATCGTCAACAGAATAGACGCTGTTGGCGTGAACCTGGCGGCGCTGCTGGCCGACATCCAGGCCACCTTTGGCCGTGAGTGTTTGCCGGTCAATCTGCCGGACGCGGGCGGCACGAAAGTGGTGGACTGTTTCTTCAACCGCCAGGGCCACAGCGACTTTGGCAGCGTGGACGCCGCGCACCGCGCGCTGGTGGAACAGGTGGTGGAAGTCGATGGCGACTTCGTCGATCGCTACCTCAACGACGGCGACGTGCCCGCCACCGAACTGCACGCGCCGCTGGAGCAGGCGCTGCGCGAAGGGCACCTGATTCCGGTGTGCTTCGTGTCGGCCAAGAGCGGCGCCGGCGTGGCCGAGTTGCTGGACATCATCGTCAAGCTGCTGCCGAATCCGCTGGAAGCGAACCCGCCCGACTTCCTGAATGGCGAGGGGCCGGATGCGTTGCCGATGCACGCCGACCCCGACCCCACGCGCCATGTGCTGGCGCACGTCTTCAAGGTCACCGTCGATCCTTTCGTCGGCCGCCTGGGCGTGATGCGCGTCCACCAGGGCACCGTGGCGCAGGGCAGCTTGCTGCACGTGGGCCACAGCCGCAAACCCTTCAAGGTGGCGCACCTCTTCATGCTGCAAGGCAAGGAGCATGTGGAGGTGCAGCGCGCCGTGCCGGGGGACATCGTGGCGGTGGCCAAGGTCGATGAAATCCACTTCGACGCCGTGCTGCACGACAGCGCCGAAGACGAACACATCCACCTGCTGCCGCTGGACTTTCCGAAGCCGGTGCATGGCCTGGCGATCGAACCCAAGCGCCATGGCGACGAGCAGCGCATGTGGGAGATCCTCACCAAGCTGATCGACGAAGACCCGTGCCTGAAAGTGGAGCACATGGCCAGCACGAACGAGACCGTCATCTACGGCCTGGGCGAGTTGCACCTGCGCGTGCTGCTGGACCGGCTGCGCGACGTGTACAAGTTCGAGGTCAACACGCGAGCGCCGCGCATCGCCTACCGCGAAACCATCACCGCAAATGCCGAGGGCCACCACCGGCACAAGAAACAAAGCGGCGGCGCGGGGCAGTTCGGTGAAGTCTTCCTGCGCGTCGAGCCATTGCCGCGTGGCGGCGGCTTCGAATTCATCGACCACGTCAAGGGCGGCACCATCCCGAGCCAGTACATCCCGGCGGTGGAAAAAGGCGTGCGCGAAGTGCTGGCCAGCGGCGCCATTGCCGGCCACCCGGTGGTGGACGTGCGCGTGACGGTGTACGACGGCAAGCACCACAGCGTGGACAGCAAGGACATCGCCTTCGCCACCGCAGGCCGCAAGGCCTTCATGGCGGCGCTGCGCGAGGCGCGGCCGATCGTGCTGGAGCCCATCGTACACATCGAGATCACAGCGCCCGACCACGCCATGGGCGACATCACGGGTGACTTGGCCAGCCGCCGCGGCCTCGTCAACGGCACCGCCAACGGCGCCCCGGGCACGATGGTCGTGCGCGGGCAGGCGCCGCTGTCGGAACTGAGCGGCTACCAGTTGCGGCTGAACGCGCTCACCAGCGGCCAGGGCCGCTACACGGTGGCGATGTCACACCACGAACCGGTGCCGCCGACGGTGCAGGCGCAGCTGGTGGCG
>JANNGN010000117.1:0-2066 GCA_031403895.1 Rubrivivax sp.
CACCCAGGGCCCACCATGACTGAACGCAGACTGCATATCGGCGGCAAACAGAAACGCGCGGGCTGGGAAATCCTGGACGTCAACCCCGGAGCGCACGTTGACCACCAGGGCAATGCCATCGACCTGTCGCAGTTTGCCGACGGCAGTTTTGCCGAGGTCTATGCGTCCCATGTGCTCGAGCACTTTGACTACAAGGACGCGCTCGTCGCAGCGCTGCGCGAATGGCACCGCGTGCTGGCGCCGGGCGGCGTGCTGCGCCTGAGCGTGCCCGACATCGACGTGCTCGCGCACCTGCTGCTGCAGCGCCACAAGCTTGACGTGAACCAGCGCTTCCAGGTCATGCGCATGATCTTTGGCGGCCATGTCGATGCGCACGACTATCACCTGGTGGGCCTGAACCAGGAATTCCTGGCCGGCTTCCTGAACGCCGCCGGCTTCGACACCCTGCAGCGCGTGCCGCGCCACGGCCTCTTCACCGACACCAGCGACATGGTGGTGGCGGGCACGCCGATCAGCTTGAACCTGAATGCATTCAAGCCGGTGCTTGCAGCGAAGAACACATCAACCGTTGTGCCCGCCGACACGGCGCTGGCCTGACACCGTGAACTGAACATCAGCATGCAAACCGCCACCGCTTCAGCACAAGCCGCCCAAGCTGCCGCCCGCAACACGCAGTCGCACCAGGCCGCGCGGCCCGGCCACCGCCACTGGCAGGCCGGGCGCAACCTGGTGCACAAGAAGAATTGGGCCGCCGCTGCGGCGGCCTTCGGGCGCGCCACCTGCGCCGCACCGGCCGACGCGCTGTACTGGGTCAACCTGGCGAATGCAGAAAGAAACGCTGGCGCGCTGGACCGTGCCGAAGCCGCCGCGCGCCGAGCGCTCGACTTGAATCCGGGCGACGCACTGGCGCTGCAGGTGCTGGGCGAAAGCCTGGCCAAGTTGCACCGCTACGAAGAGAGCGTGGCGGTCTTCGCACAGCTTGAAGCCACGGGCACGCTGGAGCCGTCAGCGCTGTTGCAGCAGGCGTCGATGCTGCAGGCGCTGCACCGCCCGCGCGACGCGATGGAGGTGCTGCTGCGCGCGCTGTCCAAGCAGCCGCACCTGGTGCGCGGCCACGCGCTGCTTGCCGACGCCTGCCGCGACCAGGGCCTGAAGCGCGAGGCCGTGGAGTGCATGAAGACTGTGCTGGCGCTGGAGCCCGGCAACCTGGAAGCACTCAGCCACCTGTCGTTCGAGAAGCGCCACCTGTGCGACTGGAGCGACCTGGCGCAGGACCTGCAGCAGATCGAAGACGCGCTGCTGAATTCACCGCCCGGCATGGCGCGCGTGTCGGCCGCCTTCGGCATGCTGTCGCTGCCGCTGGACCCGGCGTTGCAACTGATTGCAGCACGCGGTGAATCGGCGGCCGTGGCCTGGAACGCAACGGCGCTGCCGCCCTTGACGGCCACCGAGCGTGCCGAGCGCACGCACGACGCCAGCCGCCGGCCGCGCATCGGCTGGGTGTCGTACGACTTCCGCGAACACCCGGTGTCGCAGCTGCTGGTGGAACTGCTGGAAAAAATCGACCGCAGCCGTTTCGAGGTCGTGCTTTACAGCTCGGGCCCCGACGACGACACCCCGTTGCGCCACCGCATGGTGGCCGCTGCAGACCGCTTCATCGACCTGCGCGGCATCAGCGACGCGCAGGCCGCTGCGCAAGTGCGCGGCGACGGCATCGACGTGCTGATCGACCTGGCTGGCCACACCCGCGGCCACCGCCTGGGTGTCTTCGCCGCGCGGCCCGCGCCTGTGCAAGTGGCCTTTCTCGGCTACCCCGGCAGCACCGGTGCCGACTTCATCGACTACCTGATCGGCGACCCGCTGGTGACGCCGATTGAACTGGCGCCGCACTTCAGCGAAAAGCTGGCGCAGATGCCACTGACCTTCCAACCCAACGGCCGCTGGCGCCCGCTGCCAAAGCCCCTGCGCCGCGCGCAAGCCGGGCTGCCCGAAGACGCCTTCGTGTTGTGCGCCTTCAATCACACCTACAAGATCCTGCCCGAAGCATTCGACGCCTGGTGCGAGGT
>JANNGN010000118.1:0-15808 GCA_031403895.1 Rubrivivax sp.
TGATGCAGGCCCTGCTGCGCGACGACGTGGCCGCGATCATCCCGCCCTGGGGTGGTGAACTGGCCATCGAATTGCTGGACCGGCTGGACTGGGCCGGGTTGGCCCGGGCGCGCCCGAAATGGCTGCTGGGCTACAGCGACACCAGCACCTGGCTCTTGCCGATGACGCTGCGTCTGGGCTGGGCCACCGCTCACGGGCCTTGTCTGATGGACCTGGTGGCCGGGCAGGACGACGCGCTCACGCGCGGCGCCGTGGCTGCGCTGTCCACGCCCACTGGCGGCCAGTTCACACAGCGCCAGTCCAGCCATTGGCAGCGGCAGTGGACCGACTTTGCCATCGTGCCCGGCTGCACCTACCAGCTCACCGAGCCCACCACCTGGCGCGCGCTGCAGGGCCAGGCCGAGCTGCACTTCAGCGGCCGCCTGATCGGCGGCTGCATCGACACGCTGATGCACACCGCCGGCACCGCACATGGCGATGTCGCGGCCTTCATCCGGCAACAGCGCGAGTCCGGCGACGGCGCCATCCTGTATCTGGAAAACGCCGGCCTCTCAGCCACCGACTGGGTGCGCGCGCTGCACCGGCTGCGCTGGGCCGGTTGGCTGGACAACCTGGCCGGTGTGCTCATCGGTCGCTCGGCCGCGCCCGACACCATTGCCACCACAGAACTGCGTTATGCCGAAGCCCTGCAAGCCACGCTCGGCGCGCTGCCCTGCCCCGTGCTGGTGGATGTCGATATCGGCCACCTGCCGCCGCAACTGCTGCTGGTCAACGGCGCGCTGGCCAGCCTGCAGTGGAGCGCGAAGGGCAGCGGCCTGATCACGCAGACCCTGGCCTGATGGGTTGGGTGGCAGACCCAGGGCCGCGCTGGCGCCGCCCCACACGCAGTGGGCAGACGCTCACTCAAGCCGCAGACTGCAGCAGCCGCGCACCCAGCGCCAACAGCTCGCGGTTGACCGGGTTGCGTTGCAGCCAGCCATCGCGGTAGGCGGCGTCCATCTGCGCCAGCGCCACCTGCTGCACCCAGTCGCAGCCCGCACGCGCAGCGTCTGACGCTTGCGCACTGTGCGGGCTCGGCCCGTCGCAAGCCAGCAGGCAGCGCGCCAGCGTGAGCTGGACTTCTGCCGGCGACATCTCCAGCGGCAGCACGGCCTGCAACCAGTGCGCCGCGCGCTGGGCATGGCCCAGGGCCTGCACTGGTTGCTGCAGGCGCAGCAGCGTCTGCGCCATGCGCACCTGCACCGGCAGGCTGGCCGCCACGTTGGCGCGCAGCGCGGGCGCTGCCAGCAACCGTTGCAGCAACTCCAGGGCCGCTTCAGGCTCCAGGGCCAGCGCTTTCACGAGCCAGAGCCGGCGCAGCGCGCGCGCGTCAGCGGCCTGCTGCAACACGGGCTCTGCGACTGCGATGCAGGCCAGCGCTTCAGGCACCTTGCCCAGCGCCAGCGCAAGCCGTGCGCTGACGATTTCCACCAGCGGCACCGGCGCGCGCCCGGCACTGGCCAGGCGCGCCTGGTCCAGCGCTTCGCGCGCCAGGTTCGGCCTGCCCAGATCAAGCCAGACGGCCGCAAACTGGCGGTGCATGTCTTCTTCGCGCAGGTGGTTGCGGCCTGACATCAGGCTGCGCGCGTGTTCCAGGTGAAACAACGCGTCCCGGTAGCGGCCCAGGCAACGTGCGTTGGCACCCAGCGAGATCGCCAGATTGAGCTCGACCACGCCACCCGAGCCCAGGGCCGAGCGCGCAGCGGCCAGGCGCTGCTCGCGCGCCTGCACGACCTGGCCGCGCTCTTCGAGTGAAATCGCCAGGTTGTTGATGACGCGGGCGCGCACCAGCGGGTCGGTCTGCAGCGCAGCGGCCTCCTGCATCAACGCGATCGCCTCCAGGTGTTCATCCTGCGACTGCAGCAGCAGCCCCAGGTTGTTCAGCAACGCCGGCAGGTCCGCATCGGGCACGGCGCCGTTGCGCGTCAGCGCCAGCGCCTCTTCCAGCGCGCTGCGTGCGGCCTGCAACTGGCCGGCGTGGCGCAGCACCACGCCGTGCATGTTGAGCAGGTTGACGCGGCTGGCCAGCGGCGCATCGGGCGCCAGCGCAGCCAGGCCGAGCGCCACGCTGGCGGCGGCCTGGCCGTGTTCACCGCGGGCGTGGAACATGGCCGCGCGCAGTTCGTGCACATCGGCCTGGTGCCCGGGTGCCTTGGTGAGCAGCGCCAGTGCGGCCAGGCGGTCGATCGCGGCGGCCAGCGGCGCGTGGCTGGTGACCGAACGCAGCGCCAGCACCACCGATCGTGCGGCGTCATAGGCGGCGGCCAGATCGCCCGCGCTGCGCCGCAGGTCGGCCAACTGGGCCCACAGGCGCGCCGCCTGCGCCGGGTCCAGCGCCTGGGCTGCAGCCTGGGCCGCGCGCGCAAGCGGCGCGGCGGCGCGTTCGGGCCGGCCGGCGGCCAGCCAGTGCGTGGCCAGCGTGGCCGGCGCAACCTGGCCGTGGCCCTGGCCCTGGCCTTCCAGGTACGCGGCAATCTCGCCGTGCAGATGGCGCGCGATGGCCGCCGGCACCGAGGCCAGTGCGGCTTCGAAGAACAGGTCGTGCACAAAAGCCTGGTCGCGCAGCACCTGCGCCGCCTCAAGCTCAGCCCATGCATCGGCCAGACCCAGCGCCGACTGGCCCAGCACAGACGCGGCCAGACCGGTGCTGAAGGCCTGCCCAGCCACGGCGGCACAGCGCGCCAGCGCCAGCGCTGGCGCGGACAGCTGCGTCAAGCGCCTTTCGATCAGCCGCGCCACTGACAGCGGGCGCGGCAGGTCCTGCTCGTCGGCCAGGCTGGACAGTCGCTGCTCGACCCAGGCCTGCTTCAGCGTTTCCAGCACGAAGAGCGGATTGCCGCCGGTGCGCCGCCACAGGCCTGGCGCCAGCGCGGCGCCCTGAATGCCCGCCAGGCCCAGCGAATCGACGAGCGCCGCCACGGCGTCGATGTCCAGTGGCGCCAGCAGCACCGGCTGCAGGCGCGCGTGTTCCAGCAAACCGGTGTGCAGCGCCTGCAGCGCCGAGCCGGCCTCTGCGGGGCGATAGGCCAGCGCCCAGTTCAGCGTGCGCCAACTGCCGCCGTCTTCGTCGAGCAAGGCCTGCAGCATCTGCAGGCTGGCGGCGTCGGCAAAGTGCAGGTCGTCCAGCGCCACCACGCGCAGCGCCTGCTGATGCGCGAGAAGCGCTTGCACGGCGCGCTGCAGCAGCAGGCGCTGGCCCTCAGCGGCGGGCAGTGCGTCCTGTGCCCATTCGGGCAGCACGCGGGCAATCTCGCGCCGCGCCTCCGGTGCCAGCACCTGCTGTGCGCTTTCGCTGACGGCACGCAGCAGCCGCGCCAGGGTGGCCAGCGGCACGCCCGCGTCGCCCGGGCGTGCCGCGACATGCAGCGTCATGCCGGCAGCCTGCAGGGCGCCGGCGTGCGCGGCGCCCGGCAGCAGATGCTGCAGCAGGCGGGTCTTGCCCATGCCGGCCTCACCGACGAATGCCACCACCTGGTCCCGCGCCCAGGCGGACTGCGCAGCCTGGCATTCGGCGTCGCGGCCGACCAGGCGTGGCGGCCGGAGCACACCGACGGGCACGAGTGACGAGGTTCGTGAAGCGGTTCGCGCAGATGTTCGCGCGGACGCAGTGGCGGACGCTGCTGCGGGCGCAGTTGTGGCCGTTCGCGCGTCGCTTTGCGTGTCGTTGTGCGCGTCGTTGTGCGTGAACGATCCTGCAGGCACTCCCGCGTCGGCTGCCAACGGCGGTGCAGCAGCGGCGCTGTCGACCAGCGTGGCCAGGGCCAGCGTCTCGGCGCCGGGCCGCACGCCCAGCGCTTCGGCTAACGCCCGTGTGCAGCGCACAAAGGCCTGGCGGGCGGCGCTGCGGTCGCCGTGCAGGTAGTGCAGCCGCATGACGAGCCGGTGCGCTTCTTCGAGATGCGGTTCGCGGTTCAGCCAGTCCAGCGCCAGTGCCAGGGCGCCTGGATAGTCGCCCGCCTCTTCGGCACGGTGCAGCTGCAACGACCGCAGGTCGCGCACGCGCTGCAGGCGGCGCTGGCGCTGGTGGGCGAGCCAGTTGTCGAACTCGGCACCGATCTGCAGCAGCTGCATGCCCAGCATCGCGTCGGCCCCGTCCAGGTCATGGTGCAGGCCGACGGCCAGCGCCAGGGTGGCGTTGCCCTGGATCAGGTCGAGCCCGGTTTGTTTGCGCAGCTTGAAGAGCCGCTGGCGCAGCGAATTGCGCGCCGCGTCGTCGTCATGCTCGGGCCACAGCAACCGCGCCAGCCGCAGACGGGCGGTCGGGCCCTCCACCGCCAGCCAGGCCAGCAGTGCGGCGTCGCGCGGGGCCAGTGCAAACGCCTGGCCCTGTGTACTTTCAAACTGCGGTTCGGTGGACAGGCGCAACTGCACGGAAGGTGGACAGGCGAGCACAGGAGACTTGATGCTAGTACGCCAACACTGAGCCAGCGGCGCGTGTACTGGCTCGGCTGCGGGCTCAGGCGCGTGCGGCAGCCCCGTTGCGCCGCTGTTGCCGGCTCCACAGCCCCATCAGGCCCAGGCCCAGGAGCGCCAGGGCCGGGGTGCCCAGTTCGGGCACCGCGCTGACGCAGGCGTTGCGGTAGTCGAAGCCCGAACTGGCACTGAAGGCAGAAAAGTCGGCGATCAACTGATTGTTGGCGTCGCGCAGTTCGGTGATGCCGCCCCAGGCGATGGTGTTGCCCAGGTCGGACCAGCTATCGGCGCTGACCTGGCCGATGCTCAGGTTGACCGACGTCCCGGCACTGGCCCAGCCCCGCATGTCGAGCTGCAGCAGCGCGCCGTTGTTGACCATCTGGAAGCTGATCGTCTGCAGGCCCGGCAGGCCGCTGCCCACGCAGCCCGGCGGCGTGCCGAAGCTGGTGCGCGCGCTGCAGTCCTGGCCGGCGCGCAGCTCGGCCAGCGTGGGCCCATTCACGCCCTGCATCACGCGCACCCAGCTTTGCCAGTCGCTGAAGCCATCGGCCCGGTTCTGCTGGAACGCGCCCGTCCAGCTGGGTGTGGTGGCGGCGCCTGCACCGCCATCGACGCGCACCTGGGCCGTCACCGTGAACGCTGCGCCGCTGGCCTGGCCGGGCACGCTGAGGCCGAAGAAGTCGGAGAAGAAGCCCCTCGCGCGGCCGCTGCCCGTGGCCTGCGTCGGGCCCTGGCCGCCCGCCACCGCCTGCGACAACGCATAGAGATGGATGCCACCCACGGCGACCTCGGACCAAGACCTGCCGAGGCCGTTGTAAGCCGAGGCCTGGTAGTCGGAATCGGCCAGCGCATTGAGGCGGCCGAACGGCGCGCTGCCCTCGCGCGCATCGAATTCACTGGCCACAAAGGGATCGTCCACGCCGACTTCGGTGTGGCGCGCAGACGCAGTCGCCTCGGTGTAGATGTAGGTCTGCGCCAGCGTCGGCGTGGCCGCCAGCAAGCCAAGCCACAACAAGCCAGCCAGGCTCGGGCGGACGATGCGGGTGGTGTTCACGGTGTGGGCTCCTTGAGTGGACTGGGTTGCGGACGATCATCGGGCGGTGCCCGTTATTTCGGCGTTAGCACGGCGCGCATCCGGTCTTGCCATTTTCACGGCGCCGCTCAGGGCCGCGGCGCGGCAAAAAACCGGGTACTCACGCGCCGTGCCAGCCGCCACCCCTTCGGCCCTGTTGGCCACGAAGGCGACGGGGCTGCCATCGCACGACAAGGCGAAGCCGTGCTTGGGACCGCTCCACACGGCGCTGCTGTTGGTGCGGCGCGAGGCGATGTGGGTCAACAAGTGCAGGCGGTCGCGCACCATCACACAACCCCGCACCGTGGCGGCCGGATCGCCCTTCAGGTTGGGCGGGTTGCTGCGAAAGAGCAGGCTGCGGCCGTCGCCCGCGAGGTTGAAGGCCGTTCACACGCATCGCGGACTCTGCGCCGTTCAAGGTGGCGTTGATCAGCGCGGTCATGCCGGCAGTGATGGCGCGCAGGCAGGCGTGGCCGTTGACCGTGGTGCCGGTCACGAGGTGGGTGCCTTCAGAGCGGAAGGCAGCACGTTGGCCGCCAGCCGCCAGCCGCCAGCCGCCAGCGACGGCAGGATGCCGCAGTTGTTGGGCGCAGCGCCCGATGTGCTGCGGCTGAAGTGCGTGCTGGCGATCAACCCGGGCGGCGCGGTGTCTGTCAGCGTTGCACTTGCAGTCACGACTGCGCTGGCGCCGTTGAAGACGATGACGCAGTAGCGCTGGCGAGCACCAAAAACGTGGCCGCTGCACCCGACACCGCCGCCGCGCCGGCCGGGGCGCTGGTGATGGCCGACGCGCCGCTGATGCCGCAACTGGCCTGGGTCTGCCGCGTCAACACCACGCCGTCGCGCAGCCACTGGCAGTTGATGGGCCCGATGCCCTGCACGCCGACACCCAAGATCGCGCCCATGCCGGGGGCGACGACAACAGCGAAACGATCAGCGCGGCGCCTTTGTGTTCGAGGATCGTGTTCAAGGGTTGCGCCAAGGGTGTCAACTGCGGACCGCAAGGGCGGCGGGCCGTGCGCGTGACCCGGTTTGTAAACAGCCCTGCTTTGGGAACGCGCCAATTTCACAAAGTCAGAGTCACAGAGTCAGTGCCACAAAGTCAGCGTCACAAAGTCAGTGTCACAAAGTCAGCCCCTCAAAGCTTGGCATCATTGGCGACATGCCAATCACGATCGAGGACCTTCGCCGCCACGCCGTGGCGCGCAGCCTTTTCACGCCGACGACGCTCCAGAAGGCCATCGCCAGGCTGGGCTTCGTGCAGGCCGACCCCATCCGCGCACCGGCGCGGGCGCAGGACCTGACGCTGCGCCACCGCGTCAAGGACTACCGCGCTGGCGACCTGGAACGGCGCTACGCCAAGCTGCCGATCGAAGAAGACTTCTTCGTCAACTACGGCTTCCTGCCGCGCGCCACGCACACGCTGATGCACCCGCGCACCGCGCGCGTCGCGTGGACGAAGGCGCGTTGGGCGCAAGCGCACGCGGTGCTGGAATTTGTGCGTGAACGCGGCGTGGTGCATCCGCGCGAAGTCGATCTGCACTTCCAGCACGGCAAAAGCCGGAACTGGTTTGGCGGCAGCTCGAACGCCAGCACGCAGTTGCTCGACGGCATGCACTACCGCGGCCTGCTGCGCATTGCCGGCCGCGCCAGCGGCGTGCGCACTTATGCGGCGCGCGACACGCCCGACGCCTGCAATGCAGCGCCCGACAGCGCCGCAGCGCTGGACGCGCTGGTGGATGTGGTGGTCAACAAGTACGCGCCGCTGCCGCTGCGTTCGCTGTCCGAACTGGTGATGCACCTGCGCTACGGCGCGCCGCAGTTTGCAAGCGGCCGCGTGGCAGCGCTGGCACGGGCCAAGGCGCGGCTGCCGCAGGCGCTGGTCGATGGCAACACCTGGTACTGGCCGGCGGGTGAAAACCCGCTCAGCAAGCGCCATGCAATCGACGATGAACTGCGTCTGCTGGCCCCTTTTGACCCCGTCGTCTGGGACCGCCGCCGCTTCGAGGCTTTCTGGGGCTGGGCCTACCGCTTCGAGGCCTACACGCCGGCACCGCAACGCGTGCGCGGCTACTACGCGCTGCCGATGCTGTGGCGTGGCGCGGTCATCGGCTGGGGCAACGTGGCGCTGCGTGAAGGTGTGCTGCAGGCCGAGCTGGGCTATGTCAGTGGCCGGCCGCCTCCCGGGGTGGCCTTCAGGCGCGCCTGGGACGCTGAACGCTTCCGGCTGGCGGCCTTTCTGGGCCTCTAGCCTGGCAGGCTAACTGCCTGGCGCAGCGGCTTTTGCCGCGCCGCCAGCAGCGCGCCCAGCGCCAGGGCCGCTGCGCTCCAGGCCAGGCCGCGCACCAGGCCACCAGGCCCGTCGGCAATGGCGCCGGTGAGGCTGGGGCCGACGATCTGGCCGCCCGCAAAGATGACCGTGAAGGCGGCGATGCCGGCCGGCCACTGCGCGGGTTCGGCGTTGTGCCGCACCAGCGCCGTGGTGCTGGCCACCACCGACAGGAAGACGCTGCCGAACAAGGCGCCGGAGACAAACACCGCCACCGGGTGGGTGCTGAACACCGGCAGTGCCGTGGCCAGCGCGAGCAGTGCGTTCAACGTCGCCAACGGCCGCCCACTGCGGTGGCGTTGCAGCAGGCCCGCCCAGAGCCACGATGAGGCCACCACGCCAAGACCGAGCAGCACATAGAACGCGGTCACGGTGGCGCTGGCCAGCCCCTGCTCGCGCAGTAGCGTGACGATGAAAGTCATGTAGCCGATGTAGCCCAGCCCGAACATCAGGTAGCCCGCCAGGCCCCACGCCAACGGCGCCAGTCGCAAGCGGGCCCGTGGCGCGCCGGCGGGCGCTGGCGAGCGCAGTGCCCGCGTGCCCCAAGCCGTTGCGCCAGTCGCCAGCAACGACAAGCCGCCGAGCACCCACCAGGCCGGCGCCCAGCCGCCGGGGTCGGCATCCACCCACGGCGGCACTACCAGCGCAGCCGCGACGATGCCAAGCCCCGTGCCGCCGTAGTACAGCCCCAGCACCTGCCCGGCGCGGCCCGGGCTCTGGCTGGCCAGGCGCGCGGCCAGCACACCACCGCCGACAAAGCTGGCCGCGCTGGCCACGCCGCATGCAGCGCGCAGCAGCAGCAACACCGCGTCGCTGCGCGTCGTTCCGTGCAGCGCCAGCAGCAGGGCCGCTGCGACGCCGCCGGCGAGCATCACCGCGCGCGTGTCCCAGCGCCGCAGCAGCGGGGCCATCAGCAGCGCACCGGCCAGGTAGCCGCAGGCGTTGGCGGTGTTCATGAGCCCGGCGGTGAAGTAGCTCCAGTGGAGGTCGGCACGCATCGGCGGCAGCAGAAGCGCGTAAGCGAAACGCGCCGTGCCCAGGGACACAGCTGCCGCCAGGGCCAACGCCATGGCGGCCGTGCGCGTGGTCGGGGCCGTCATGGCGGGTTCACGGCGGATTCACGGCGGGATCACGGCGGGTGGGCGGCGGACGGGCGGCCAGCACGGCGCGCGCCACTTCGGCGAAGCCGTCGCCGCGTTCACCTTGCGTGATGAATGCCGGCCAAACTTGCAGCTCAGCCGCAAAGCGCCGCAGGTTGGCCACGCCCACCGAGAGCGGGAAGTGTTCGAACATGAGCTGGTCGTTGGTGGAGTCGCCGACGTAGATCCACTGCTCGATTTCCGCCTGCAACTCGCGCCCGAACAGCCGCTGCACCATCCATTGCGCGGCCGTCCATTTGTTGTGCGCGCCGAACCAGCCGTTGATGTGGATGGAACTGACGCTGGCGTTCATGCCGGCGGCCCGCATGAGTGCCACCGCTAGATCGATTTGCGCCTGCGGCAGGTGCACGAATTCGCTGTGGTCGATGGCGATGTCGGTGACGCGGCCGGCGCTGTCTTGCGCCAGCATGGCGCCGGGCACCTCGCGCAGGACCTGCGCGGCCACCGCGCGCAGGCGCAGCGCATTGGCGGCGCGCGTGGCCTCGTCCTGCGCGTATTCGATGCACTGCTGGCCGCCATCACCGAGCAACGCGACCGCGCCGTTTTCCGCCACGATGGCGCACACCGGCCAGGCGACCGCGAAGGGCTTGCTCCAGCCCAGCGGCCTGCCGGTGATGGCGACGACGGGCACGCCGGCTGCGGCCAGGGCGTGCAGCGCGGCCAGGGCTGCGAGCTCGATGGCGCCGTCTTGGGTGAGCGTGTCGTCGATGTCGGTCATCACGCCGCACACAGCGCGCAGGCGCAAAGGGTTCAAGGCCTGCAAAGGTTGCGGCAAGCGGATCGGCATTCGCCAAGTCTTGCACAGGGTTTTCTGCGTCGGCCCTGCACCCGGCTTCAGGGGCTGCCACTAGAATGCGCGCACTTTCCAAGGAGCGTTGCAACCTGCCGTCGGCAGGCCAGGCTTGGACAAGTCTTCATTGCAACCGCGCTCACCTGCACGAATGGGCTTCGTGGGTGAGATTCAAATCCCCTCGTTTTCCATGTGCGTGCAGGTTCCATCATTTATTCGGAGCCTGAAGATGAACGCTGTTCTCAAACCCCTGCACGACCACGCCGTGGCCGACCTGTCCTTGGCCGCCTGGGGCCGCAAGGAAATCAAGATTGCCGAGACCGAGATGCCCGGTCTGATGGCCATCCGTGAAGAGTTTGCCGCCATTCGCCCGCTGAAAGGCGCGCGCATCACCGGCAGCCTGCACATGACGATCCAGACCGCCGTGCTGGTCGAAACCTTGCAAGCCCTCGGCGCCGACGTGCGCTGGGCCAGTTGCAACATCTACAGCACACAAGACCACGCCGCTGCAGCGCTGGTCGTCAAGGGCACGCCGGTGTTTGCGTACAAGGGCGAGAGCCTGACGGACTACTGGGACTACACCCACAGCATCTTTGAGTTTGGCGCCAAGGGAAACCAGCACGAAGGCCCGAACATGATTCTGGACGATGGCGGCGACGCCACGATGCTGATGCACCTGGGCAAGAAGGCCGAGACCGACCTCTCGGTGCTGGACAAGCCGGGCAGCGAAGAAGAAACCATCCTCTTCGCCGCCATCAAGGCCAAGCTGGCAGTGGACGCCACCTGGTACAGCCGAAAGGGCGCGCAGATCATCGGCGTGACTGAAGAGACGACGACCGGCGTACACCGCCTGAACGAGATGTCGGCCAAGGGCGCGCTGATGTTCCGCGCCATCAACGTCAACGACAGCGTCACGAAAAGCAAGTTCGACAACCTCTACGGCTGCCGCGAATCGTTGGTCGATGCGATCAAGCGCGCCACCGACGTGATGATCGCCGGCAAGGTCGCTGTCGTGGCTGGCTATGGCGACGTCGGCAAGGGTTCGGCGCAAGCGCTGCGTGCGCTGTCGGCGCAGGTGTGGGTGACCGAGATCGACCCCATCAACGCACTGCAGGCCGCGATGGAAGGCTACAAGGTTGTGACGATGGAATACGCCGCCGACAAGGCCGACATCTTCGTCTCGGCCACTGGCAACCTGAGCGTCATCACGCGCAAGCACATGGAAGCGATGAAGGACCAGGCCATCGTCTGCAACATCGGCCACTTCGACAACGAGATCGACGTTGCTGGCCTGTCGGACCTGGAGTGGGACGAGATCAAGCCGCAGGTGGACCACGTCGTGTTCCCCAATGGCAAGAAGATCATCATGCTGGCCAAGGGGCGCCTGGTGAACCTGGGTTGCGGCACGGGTCATCCGAGCTTCGTCATGAGTTCTTCGTTTGCGAACCAGACCATCGCGCAGATCGAACTCTTCACGCGCAGCGATGCGTACCAAGTGGGCAAGGTCTATGTGCTGCCCAAGCACCTGGACGAGAAGGTGGCGCGCCTGCACCTGAAGAAGGTTGGCGCCGTGCTGACCGAACTGAGCGACGCGCAAGCGGCGTACATCGGTGTGAGCAAGGCAGGGCCCTACAAGGCCGACACGTACCGGTACTGAAATCAGGCGACTTGGGGCCTGTTTAAAGGTCCGTTTACAGGCCTGTTTGCAGGCCCGTTTGCAGGCCTTTCAGTGGACCCCCTTGCCGGCGGGACACCATGGCGCCAAAATGGCGCCATGGTGTCACTTTGGAGCCGACCATGCCCCTAAGCCTGTCGATCAAGGCTGTGCCCGACGCTCTCGTTGAAAGACTGCGCCGCCGCGCGGCCGGCAATCACCGTTCGCTGCAACGCGAGCTGATGGCCATTGTTGAAGCGGCGGTGCAGCCAGAGCCTCGGCTCGCGGTGAGGGCAGTCGCGGCACCGCAGCGGCCTGCCGCGCCGCTGGGCGTTGCCGAATCCGAGCCTGTTTGGCAAGCCGCCGCCACAGCCGGTGGCGACGGCCTGCTCGAAGAACTGGACACCATCGTCAGCGGCAGCCACTGGGGCGAAGCACCCTTGCTCACACGGGAACAAACACACGACCGTGCCCTGACACGCGAGATCGACTTCGACAGCCGGCAGGCCGAGGGCAAGACCGCCGCGCGCCGCAAGGGCGGCGCGCCATGACCACGCGCTCCACGCCCTCATCGCCCTCAACGCCCTATTTCCTGGACACCAACATCCTCATCTACGCCACCTCCCAAGCCGCTGACCACGCGAGCAAACGCGAGCCTGCGCGCCGCTGGGTGGGCCGCGCCGACTGGGGCGTGTCCACGCAAGTGCTGATGGAGTTCTATGCCCAGGCCCGGCAATCCCGGCACGGCCTTCTGCCAACCGCCGCGCAGGCCTTTGTCGAACGCATCGCAGCGCGCAGGCCGGTGGTGGCGGTGGACAAGGACATCGTGCTCGACGCGCTGGCGCTGCGCCACCGCCACTACCTGTCGCACTGGGACGCCGCCGTGCTGTGCGCCGCGCAGCGCCTGGGTGCCCACACCGTCATCAGCGAAGACATGGAGCACGGCCGCGACTACGGCGGCGTGACCGTGATCAACCCCTTTCTGCCAGCCCCGCACACCCCGGCAGGAGCCAGCTGATGGGCATGTTCGACACCGTGCGCTGCGAACACCGCCTGCCCCCAGCGGCAGCAGGAACCACCGAATTCCAGACCAAGTCGCTGGCCTGCGCGTTGGATTCGTTCGTGCTCACAGCCAGCGGGCGGCTGCTGCGCGCCGACGGCAGCGATACCGAATTCCATGGCGTCATTCGGCTGCACGGCCGTTCGCCTTCAGGACAATGGGTCGGCCTGGAGGCCAAATTCAGCGACGGCGCCCTGCAGCACCTGGCCGAACTGGGCTCGGCGCTGTACGACGACTTCGGACTGCGCCTGACAGCCAAGTCAGACCAGCACGATGGCCTTGAGCCTCAATCCATTTGATCCATCGCTGAACCCACCATGACCCAAGCCATGCCCAGCCCCACCCCCATCAGCTTCGAGTTCTTCCCGCCCAACACCCCCGTCGGCAGCGACAAGCTGAAGTCCGTGGTGCAAGACCTGGCGGTGGTGAAGCCAGAATTTTTCAGCGTGACTTACGGCGCCGGCGGCGCCACGCGCGACAAGACCTTGGCCACCGTGCGCGACATTGCGGCGCTCGGCCATGAAGCGGCGCCGCACCTGTCGTGCGTGGGCAGCACGGCCGAGGGCATTTCCGAGATCCTGGCCACCTACCGCGCGCAGGGCATCCGCCGGCTGGTGGCGTTGCGCGGTGACCTGCCCAGCGGCACCGTCGTCGGCACTGGCGCAGCGGGTGAGTTTCGCTACGCCTCGGACCTGATCGAATTCATCCGCAAGACCCAAGGGTCCGACTGGTTCATCGAAGTCGCCGCCTACCCCGAATACCACCCACAGCAGCGTTATGCCAAGCGCGACCTGGCGCACTTTGCGAACAAGGTCAAGGCGGGTGCGGATTCGGCCATCACGCAGTTTTTCTTCAACCCGGACGCCTACTTCCACTTCGTCGATGAAGTGCGCAAGCTGGGTGTCACGGTGCCGATCGTGCCGGGCATCATGCCGATCCACAACTACGCCAAGATCGCGCAGTTTGCGGCGCGCGACGGCATCGAGATCCCGCGCTGGGTGGCGTTGAAGATGGAAGGCTACCTGGACGACGCAGCGTCGGTGCGCGCCTTCGGCATCGACGTGGTCGCGCGGCTGTGTGAACGCCTGGTAGCAGGCGGCGCGCCAGGCATCCATTTCTACACGCTCAACCAGAGCGCGCTGTCGCTGGACGTGTGCCGGCGCCTGGGTTGGCTTGTCTAGTCAAGCGGCAGGCGCGGCCCAGGCCAGCCCTTCGTCGGTCAGCACCGCGTCCAGCGGCACGTCGTGCGGCTCGGGCGTGAGCCAGGGCACGAAACCCTGTGAATACGCCAGGCCCACCGTGGCGGGCCGCGGCGACAGCGTCGCCAGCGTGCGGTCGTAGAAACCGCCGCCATAGCCCAGCCGCACGCCCTTCGGGCCGTAGCCCACGCAGGGCACCAGCAGCAGCGTGGGGTGGAAGGCGGGGGTGTCCTTGGGCTTCGGGATGCCATAGGCATCTTCTTCCATTTCGCAGCCCGGAAACCACATGTGGAAGCTCAGGCGTTTGCTGGCCTTGTCGATCACCGGCAGGCCGATGCAGCGTTCTTCATCGGCTTCGGCCCAGCGGTACAGCGCCGGCAAGGCGTCGAATTCACCCTTGATGGGCCAGTAGGCGCCTATCGCCGTGTCGGCGCGGCCCATCAGCCAGACGCGCAGCACTTCTTGCAGGTGCATGGCGCGCTGGTGGCGGTCGATCAGCGTCTGCCGCTCGGCCTGCAACTGGCGCCGCAACGTGGGCTTGTCGTTGGACGGCTCGAACGAAGGCGGTTTCAGCGGCATCGGCTTGGCCCTGTTGGCTGCGACTCTGGCTGCGACTTTAGCCAAAGCTGCAGCGTTGAACCTGGGTTGAAGCGCTATTGTCGGGCCATGCTCAAAGCAACCCCTGCTTTCGTCAGCCATTGCCTGGAACTGCTGGAGCCAATCGGCGCGGTGCGCGCCAAACGCATGTTCGGCGGCTGGGGGCTTTATGCCGACGATGTCTTCATCGCCGTCATTGCACGCGACCGGCTATTCCTGAAGGCCGACGCCGAGAGCAAGGCGGCTTTCGAGGCTGCCGGCTCTGAACACTTCGTCTATGACCTCAAGACCGGGGCCGTGGCGATGAGCTACTGGTCGGCACCGCCCGATGCGATGGATTCGCCGGCCGAGATGGCGCCGTGGGCACGCAGCGCCTTGCAGGCCGCGCTGCGGGTGCGCGCCGCAAAATTGGTCAAGCCTGTCAAGTCCAGGCCCGCCCCACCTGCATTGCCGCGCGCCAGGCCTGTGCCCAGGAAGCGCCAGAGCGGGGCTTGATCCGCGCCGGTGCGGCCTGCACCAGTGTCACGCGCGCCATCGGCCAGGCCTCGACCACCCATTCACTGCCGGCTGGCAGCGTCTGGCTCTGGCCGGCTTCAAGCCAGATGTCGTCAGGCACGCCGGTGTCGCACTGCCGAGTCAACCAGACGCGGCCTTCGTGTACCCACAGCGCGCGCGGCGCCGTGTCGGCGGCCAGGGTGAGGGCTTCACGGGCTGGCAATAACCACACGAATGGGGCGCGGTTCTGGGCCAAGTTCGGGGCCAAGTTCGGGGCCAAGTTCGGGGCCGGGGCCAGACTCGCCGTTTGATTCGAATTCAACATGAAAGGCTGCTTCAACGCGACTCTCCTTGACGCTCAGGGAACGTAGGCAATGATCGGGTTAACCCCGGACATCGTCCAATCAACTTTGGAGCGCTGATTGATAATCAAACAGCATGAATCAAATCCGCCACCGCCCACTCGCCATCGGCCCGCTGCGCACCTTTGAAGCGGTGGCGCGGTTGCTCAGCTTCCGCGCTGCGGCCGAAGAGATGCACCTCACGCAGCCGGCCATCAGCCGCCAGATCAAGGCGCTGGAGGACGAACTCGGCGCCGCGCTCTTCCTGCGTGGCACGCGGCACGTCGAAATCACCGGCGTCGGCCAGTTGCTGCTGCGCAGCGTGGAGCCGCTGCTGCTGCGGCTGGACGGCACCGTGCGCCAGATCCGCACCGCGCAGCGCCGCCAGCCGGTGGGCGTGACCACCTTTGCGTCCTTCGCGTCGATGTGGCTGCTGCCGCGCTTGCAGGCCTTCCAATCCGAGTTTCCGCAAGCCGACATCCGCATCTCGGCCAACGACGCGATGGCCGAGTTCGACGACACTGAGATCGACCTTGCGCTGCGCCACTGCCACCCCGACGACGCGCCGCCTGGCGCCGTGCGCCTGTTCGACGAGGTGCTCACCCCCGTCGCCAGCCCGGCCCTGCTGCAGCGCGTGCCGCTGCATCGCGCGGCCGACC
>JANNGN010000119.1:0-3999 GCA_031403895.1 Rubrivivax sp.
GGGCCTGGCCTGCATCAGCCTGCCGCTGGCACCGGCCGACGCGGCCAAGAACTACCCGGGTTGGGACGCCATCGTCGCCAAGACCCCGCCGCTCAAGGGCAACCCGCTGCGCGACGCCGACGAGCTGGCCACCATCATGTACACCAGCGGCACCACCGGTGCGCCCAAGGGCGTGATGCACAGCTTTGGCACCTTTGCCTGGGGCATCCAGTCGGGCCTGAAGCGGGTGCCCATCGACAGCAGTGCGCGCATGCTGAGCTACCTGCCGCTCAGCCACGTGGCCGAGCGCGCGCTGGTCGAGCACGGTTTGCTGGCCGCCGGCATGCAGGTGTGGTTTGCCGAAAGCCTGGAGACCTTCACGTCCGACCTGCAGCGCGCGCGCCCAACCGTGTTCTTCAGTGTGCCGCGGCTGTGGGTGAAGTTCCAGCAAGGCATCAGCGCCAAGATGCCGCCGGCCAAGCTGAACCGGCTGTTGAGCATCCCGATCCTGGGTGGCATCGTGCGCAAGAAAATCCTCACCGCACTGGGCCTGCAAGACTGCACCTTTGCGGCTGGCGGTGCAGCGCCGATGCCGCCCGATCTCTTGCGTTGGTACAACAAGCTCGGCCTGGACCTGGTGGAGGTTTACGGCATGACCGAAAACTGCGGCATCAGCCACGCCACGCTGCCCGGCAAGCAGCGTCCGGGCACGGTGGGACTGCCGTACGACGGCGTTCAGTGCCGGCTGGAACCCACCAGCAGCGAGATCCAGATGAAGGCGCCCTGCCTGATGCTGGGCTACTACAAGGACCCCGAGCTGACCAAGCAGGCCATGACGGCCGACGGCTGGCTCAAGACCGGCGACAAGGGCGCGATGGACGCCGAGGGCAACCTCAAGATCACGGGCCGCGTGAAGGATCTCTTCAAGACCAACAAAGGCAAGTACGTGGCGCCGGCACCGATCGAGGACAAGCTGGTCATGCACAACGCCATCGAGGCCTGCTGCGTCACCGGCGCCAACCTCGGTCAGCCGCTGGCGCTGGCGATGTTGAACGCGGACGCCATCAAGAAGGCCGGCACGCCGGAGGGCCGGGCCGACCTGGAAGCATCACTGACGGCGCACATCAAGGCCATCAACGCCACGCTCGACCCGCACGAGCAACTCGACTGCATCGTCGTCACGGCCGAGGCGTGGACGGTGGACAACGACCTCATCACGCCCACCTTCAAGGTCAAGCGCAACCGCATCGAGGATTTGTTTGCGAAGAATTACGACGCCTGGGTCGGCATGAAGAAGAAGGTTATCTGGCATAGAGCTTGATACGCCGGACGGCTGTGCCGCCGTCGTATCTATGCGTGTTCGAGCGGACCTGCGGCCGCTCAACTTGCAGTAGCCGTGGCCCCGGCCCGGCGACGGCCTATCGCGGCGCGGCGGAAGCCGGCGGCGCAGGAACCACCACCACGCCGGGCCCGATCGGAATCTCTTCCGACAGCTTCACGCCGGTGACGAAATAGCGCGTTTCGCCGAAGCAGGTGGTGGGCAGGCCGACTTTCTCTTCGTAGTGCAGCGCCACGCGCTTGCCGATGTGCTTGGCGATCTGCCGCGCCGCCTCGTCATCGTGTACGGTGAAGTAGAACTTCTCGGCGGTGGAGCCCGGCAGCGAGACGAGTGCCAGTTCACCTTCCCAGGTCTTGCACAGCCAGCCCTTGTTGGAAAACTTCTGCACCCATCCGGCGCGCTCGCCGGTGGAAAAGCTCCAGCTCAGCGCGAACCAGAACCAGGCAGTTACCAGGGCCGCAATCACCACGACTGGCAGGACGACGAACTTGAACATGGTGCGGGCGGACTCAGGCTGAGGAGCGCGGATTATCGGCGGCCGCCAAGACCAGTTCGGCGGCCGCCAGGTCTTCCAGTGCCGTGCCCACGGACTTGAAGAGCGTGATCTCGTGCGGCGTGCGCCGTCCAGTGCCAGGGTCCAGGCACAGCGTCGCCAGCGTGGCCTGCAGCGCCTGCGGCGTGAAGGCGCCTTCTGCGATGGCCCGCAGCACGTCGCCCGCCTTGGAAAGCGCTTCTTCGGTGTCCACGAAGACGCGGCTGCGCGCGAAGCAGTCACCATCGGCTTCGCGCATCAACGGGGTGAAGCTGCCGATGAGGTCCAGGTGCGCACCCGGCCGCAACCAAGCGCCGTGTACCAGGGCCTGCGTGGCCAGGGTGGCGCAGCTGACGACGTCGGCCTGCCGCACGGCGGCTTGCAGGTCGGCCGTGGCGCGGGCCATGAAGCCCTGCTCGCACAGGCGCTGTGCCAGTGCCTCGGCGGGCTGCGCCCGGCGGGCCCACACCAGCACCTCATTCAAGCCCGGCAGCACGCTGCGAAAAGCAGCGGGTACCAGCGCCGCCACCCGGCCCGCGCCCACCAGCACCAGCCGGCGCGCACCAGGCCGTGCCAGCATGCTGGCGGCCAGCGCTGAGGCTGCAGCCGTGCGGCGCGCCGTGAGTTCGCTGCCGTCCATCACCGCCAGCGGCACACCGGTGCTGGCGCTGAAGAGGGTGTAGATGGCGTGTACGGTTGGCAAGCCGATTGCGCCATTGGCGGGAAAGATGGTCACCGTCTTCACACCCAAGGCGCCACCCAGACGCCAGGCTGGCATCAAGAGCGCGGTGCCGTCGTTGCCAATCGCATGCGGGTGCCGTGCCGGCGCCACGCAGCCCTGGATGAATGCCCGCCGCAGGGCGGGCACCAGCGCGTCCCAGGGCAGGGCGCGCTGGACGGCTGTGGCGTCGAAGTGCAGCAAGGCGCGGTGGCGCTGGACCGTGTTGCGGCGGCTACTTCGTGTTTGCCTTGAAGCTGGTGAAGATGCGTGTCTGCACGCGGCGGATCTCCTGCGGCACGGCGTCGGGTGGGCTCAGCTTCTGGATGTCGGCCGTGCTTGGAAAGATGGTCGGGTTGTCGGCGACGGCCTTCGTCACGAACTTCTTCGACGCCGCATTCGGGTTGGCGTAGAAGACCTTGTTGCTCAGCGCCGCGTGTACCTCGGGCTGCAGGATGTAGTTGATGAAAAGGTGCGCGTTCTTCACGTGTTTGGCGTCCTTTGGAATCGCCATCGTGTCGAAAAAGAGTGTCGCGCCAGTGGGCGGAATCAGGGCCTGGATGTCATGCCCGCTCTTGGTGTCGATGGCACGCTGGCGCGCGATGTTGATGTCGCCTGAATAGCCCAGCACCACGCACAGCTGGCCGGCGGCAAGGTCGTTGATGTAGCCCGACGACGAGAAGCGCGTGATCGCCGGCCGCGCCGTCTTCAGCACATTGCGCGCCGCATCGTAGTCGCTGGCAGTCTTGCTGTACGGCGCCTTGCCGGCGTACGTCATGGCCACTGGCAGCACTTCAGAGGCCGAGTCCAGCACGTTGATGCCGCAGCCCTTGAGCCTGGACGCGACCTCGGGTTTGAAGATCAGATCCCACGGGTTCGCCGGCATCGGCATGCTGCCGAGTGCGGCCTTCACCTTGCCGGCATTGATGCCCACCGTGACGTAGCCCCAGAGCCAGGTCACGAGGTGTTGATTGCCGGGGTCGATGGCGGCCAACTTTTCCAGCAAGACGGGGTCGAGGTTGCCCCAGTTCGTGAGCTGCGCGCGGTCGAGCTTCTGGTACAGGCCGCCTTCGATCTGCGTCCTGGCGAAATGCGCGCTGGGCACCACGATGTCGTAGCCCGTCTTGCCGGCAATCAGCTTGGCCTGCAGGATTTCGTTGTTGTCGTAGTTGTCGTAGCGCACCTTGATGCCGGTGGCCTTCTCGAAATTCTTGATCGTGTCTTCGGCGATGTAGTCGGACCAGTTGTAGATGTTCAGCACCTTGGGCGCTGCGGCCTGGGCCTGGGCCGCCACGGGCGCCGTGGCGGCCAGGGCCAGGGCGAGCAAGGTGCGGTTCAGCAGGTGGGGTCGGGACATGGTGGTGCTTCCTCGGGGAAGTTCAGGTGGGGGTGAAATTTTGGCAGGCAAGGAGTGTGGCGGAGCCCGTCAAG
>JANNGN010000120.1:0-5422 GCA_031403895.1 Rubrivivax sp.
TCGGGCGTGCCGTGGGTGATGCTCTCCGGCTACAACACGGCCGGAATGGTCTACGCCGACGACTGAACGAGCGACCCACGTGAAGAAACGATGTTTGGCAACGAGGCATGTCGCGATGTAGCGCGATAGCTTCCCAAACGCCGCAAACATCTCTGGGCGTGCGCGCTCGAACTGCCACCAAAACTCCCGATTTCGCGGCGTCTTGCTGGACAGCCGAGCTTCACGAATATGCTCTTGCGCGTACGCAAATGGAGCCTCGAACAACGACGCCTCGGGGAGCGGGCGAGTTCCGAAATCAACGATCCACTCTTGACTAGGCCGTTTCGCCAAATCGGCTCCGTTGATGGTCGGTTTGAGCACCGAGGCGTTGGAAATTCCATGCGGATTTGGCAGACGCAGCAGCGCTCGAGCCACTTCGGCTGAAACATCGAACGGACCCGACTTCGTGATGCCCATGAACGACGCCCTGGCGCACTCAACCAAACGGCGAGCCAGGGTCAAGTCAGTTGACTGGTCCGCCGAGCCAGCTTCAAGGTCAGCACCGATACGCTCAACTGAGCGGCCCGCGAGAAGTGTTAGCTGGACCGATTCTCCAAATGCCACCAGCGACACCCGGACCGCAGCGCCGTCATTCACCCACGGTTCGTCGGCCCACGCCTCGAAGATGCGCGCGGTGGACAACACCCGGTAAAGCACTTCGCGGTTGGCACCGCCGCGAATCGAGTTTGTCGATACCAGCCCCGCCCGCAAGAGCCGGCCAGCCTCAATCTGCCCGCGCGCCTTCTCGAACCAATAGCAAACGAGATCCGCCCCACCCGGCACGCGCCCCTTGTAGGCCGCGCGCAGCCGTTCGGTGTACGCGTCACCCAACTCGCCGCGCATCTTCTTGTCGCCCACAAACGGCGGATTCCCCACCACCGCATCCGCCCGCGGCCACACCGCCTCCTGCCCATCCGCGCCCAGCACCGCGTCCCGGCATTCGATGTGATCCAGCGCCTCCAGCACCGGGTTCAGCTTGAAGCCGTAGCCGCGCTGGATGCGCCACTGCAGTTCACCGATCCACACCGTCACGCGCGCCAGTTCGGCGGCGTAGTCGTTGATCTCGATGCCCAGCACGTTGTGCGGGCCTGTGACGTCCTGCTGACGTTCCAGGCCCAACTGTTCGGCTTCCAGGTTGACCTGGTGTTCGATGTCTTTCAGGCAGCGCAGCGCCAGGTACAGGAAGTTGCCGCTGCCGCAGGCCGGGTCCAGCACGCGGTAGGCCTTGAGCCGCTCCAGGAAGCCGACAAAGGCGGCCTGCGCGGCGCGCCAGGGCTTGTCGCCATGGCGTTTGCTCTTGGCCAGCGCCGCTTCGATGGTGGTGATGTGGCCCGCCCATTCGGCCAGCAGCGGGCGCCGCACCACCGGGTCCACCAGCCGCATGATGGTGGCGGGGTCGGTGAAGTTGGCGCCCAGCTGGCTGCGTTTCGCGGGGTCCAGTCCGCGCTCGAAGAGGGTGCCGAAGATGGTGGCATCAATGGCGCTCCAGTTCAGCGCGCTGGCGGCTTTCAGCGCCGTCACGTCTTCGGCCGCCAACTCGGGCACGGCCACGGTTTGGAAGAGGCCGCCGTTGAACCAGGGCAGGTCTTCAACGCCAAAGAGGCCGCCGCTGCGCATGGTGGCAAACAGCGCCGCAAGCTGCATGCGCAAGCGCTCGGGCGCAATCTGCACGCCCACCAGTCGCTCAAACAAGCGCTGCGGCAACAGGCCCACGTCTTCAGCAAAGAAGCAGAAGACACACTGCGTCAGGAAGTGGCTGGCCGCCTGCGGTGGCACGCCTGCGTCGCGCAGGCGCTTGGCGGTGCCGGCAAAGGTGCGCGCGGCTTCTTCGGTGATGTCGCGATTCGTCTTGCGCGGTTTGTACTGCTCGGGCGCGGTCCACAAGGCGCGCAGGCGCTGCTGCACGTCGGGCCGGGTGATGTCTTCCAGCGCGAAGGCGTGGCGTTCGCTGGGGGTGCCGGTGAAGTGCGTGTGGACCTCTATTCGCAGGCGGTCGCTGACCACCAGCAGCGGCGGGCTTTCCAGCGGCAGCGCGTACATCATCAATTGCCGCAGCGCGCCTTCAAGGCTCTTGCCGGGCGCCTTGTATTCCCACGCGAAGTGGCCGCGCAGCCAGACGTCGGCAAAGCCGTCGGTGCGCTGTTTGCCCGGGACAGCCACGCTGCCGGTCTTGGTCAGACCGCGCTCGAAGCAGTACTGATCGGGGTCGCCGGGCTCGGGCACGGCCAGCACGCGGCAGAGGTCGATGAAGTGGGCCTGCGCGCCGGCACGTTCATTGAGTTCGTTGGCGGGCGCGCCGGCCTGCCACTTGCGGACGAAGTCCTGCGCCAGCATGTCTGCTGCCCCCCGGGTTTGGTGTTGGCACCGAGCTTAAAGCCTCGCGGATGGCAGGCCGCCGCGGGCCGCCGCACGCGCCTCCCCACCCTGCCTGCGTGAATCACGCAGGCAGCGCCCGCGCCGTGATGACCCGGTGCATCCACGCCGCCGACTTGGCCGCCGCACCAAAGCTGAAGAGATGCGCGCCGACGACATTGCAGTCGGCGTGGCGCAGGCAGTACTGCGCCACGGCACTGAGCTGCTCGCCCGGGTCGGTGTGCATGAACAGGCGCACGGCGCCCATGCCTTGCGCGCTCATCGCGCGCAGTGAAGCGCTGACACCGCAGCGCTGCGCAAAACGCAGCAGCGTGGCGGCGTCGGTGGGGCCGGCCATGCCGACATAGACCGGCACCTCGGGCACCTTGCGCGCCAGCTCGGCGCAGTACTCGACGATGCGCGCCGGCGCAAAGGAAAACTGGCTCACGATGGACGGCTCCAGGCCCTGCGCGCGCGCCAGCGCCAGCTTGTCCAGCAGCGCCTGGTCGAGCACCGTTTGCGGGATGCGCGGGTGGCCTTCGGGGTAGCCCGGCAGCGCCAGTTCGTGCAGGCCGCAGTCAGCCAGGATGCCTTCGCGCAGCACGGCCAGGCTGTCGGCATAGGGGCCCAGCGGTTGGGTGTCGTCGCCGCCAATCAGCAGGGCCTTGCTGATGCCGACCTCGCGCACCGCTTTAACCAGGAATTGCATCAGCTCAAGGCGCGAGCTGACGCGCCGCGCGGCGATGTGCGGCACCGGCTCAAGGCCCGCCGCGCGCAGACTGGCCAGCGCCGCCAGCGACTGCGCCAGCCCGTGGCGCGGCAGGTGATTGACATAGACGCGGGTGTTGGACGGCAGCAGCGCGGCCACCGCCTGCGCGTCGCCGCAGCGTTCGGGGCTCATCTCCAGCGAGCCGTTGACCATCAGGTCGGCGCTGCACATGACAAGGCCCTCAGCGCTGTGGTCGGTGGTCATGGTGTGGATCATCGGCAGGCCTGGCTTCAGTGACGCCGACGCGCGACGACGAAGGACTCGTCGTTGAACCAGAGCCCACCGTGTTTTTTTAGCACCGCCTGCGTCGCTTCGAGGTAGGCGCCGTTGGTGACCACGGTGTCGAGCAATTCGTCGGCAATCTGGTTGACGTAGATGGCCGCGTTCCAGGCCGCAAACAGCGTCGATGTGCCGACGCGTTCGCCGATCTCTGAGGGCAGCGTGTGCATCTGGTAGCGAAAGAGCGACTTGTCGTCGGGCGGTGCTGCGAGCGAGAAATCGCGCGCGTCGTGCCCGAGTTCGGTTTTCAGCGCACGCAGCAGTTCATGGCGATTGACCGGGAACGGCGACTCTTGCGGCCACAAGGTGCGGATCAGCTCCAGCGCCGGGTCTTCGCCATAGGACTGGATCGTGATCAGGCGCCCGCCGGGCGCCAGGCTGCGCGTCAGCGGCGCCAGGATCTTCTGCGCCTTGAAGGCGGCCGAGGTGCGCGCGCGCCAGGGCTGCGAGGCCAGGATCAGGTCGTAGTTGCCGAGCGTCTGGCCGGGCTTGGGAATGACTGCGTCGAGCAGAAACTGGTGGTCTTCGCGATAGACCACCAGCACCGTCGGCCGCGCGTACACCGGGTTGCCGGTGCGCGCGCTGGGCTTGGTCTGCCAGCCGTGCGAGAGCATGGGGCCCAGCGACTCGATCTGCTCTTCGTATTCATGCGCGCAATTGCCGTGCAGGCGCACGGTCTGCCAGTTCAGGGCCGCCGCCGCCGTCACGTCCTGCGGCATCAGGCGCGGCGCCTCGGAATAGTTGAGGTTGGTGATAACGAGCACGGTGTGCGGGTGCTCGAAGAAGCGGTCGGCCATCTTGTCCAGGCCCAGCCGCACGTCTTCAAGGCTGATCTCCTTGGCCACCACCAGCAGCGGCACGGTCGGAAACTGGCGGTGCGTGCTGCGCATCAGGCGCGACAGCACGGTGGCGTCGCCCATGCCGGCATCGAAGATGCGCAGGCAAGGTGGCGAGGGATGCAACTGGCGCAGTTCCAGCGCCGCGCGCGCCGCCACGGCGGATTTCTCGTTGCAGGTGTTGACGAAGGCGAGGTACTTCTGCCGGTTGTCGTAGAAGCGGAATGGCGGCGATGCGGGTTCCGGGGCGGGCGCGGCAGTCGCTGCCCGCGCAGGGGGCGTTTCAAGCACGGTCAAGGCATCGGCGCTCGTCATGCGGAACTCCTTCAACCGAAAGCTGCACCGTCATCGGCCAGTGCGAAGTCGGCCTTCGGTGCGCGGCAGTCGGGGCAGCACCAGTGCGCAGGCAAGGCGTGAAACGGTGTGCCGGGTGCGACCCCGCGCGCCGGGTCACCGGCGGCGGGGTCGTAGTCATAGCCGCACCAGCTACAGCGGTGCAGCGGTGCGCTCGTGCTCGTGCTCGTGCTCGTGCTCGTGCTCGTGCTCGTGCTCGTGCGCCTGCTCGGGGTCACCGCACGCCAAGCACCTCGGCCGCCATCTTGGTGCCCTGCACGCGCGCCGTGATCTTCTGGAAGGCCACGTCGCGCGCGAAGTCCGGCGAGCCGTGGTTGGGCTTGACGTCGATCGAGAACGGCGAAAAGCCGCAGTCGTCAGTGGAACCGAGCTGGTCCTTCGGGATGTACTTGGCCGCCGCGACGAGCTGGTCGCAGACCTCTTGCGCCGTTTCCACGCGCGGGTTGCCCGGGTTGGTGACGCCGATGTAGGCCATCTGCTTGACCCCATTGGCGTCGCTGCGCAGGCTGGCCGCGATGTCCTTGTAAACCTGCTCCTGGTTGCGTTCGCTCTTGAGCTGGATGAGGAAGTACCCGGCGTTGATCTGGAACAGGCTGGGCAGCAGCGAGTTGTAGGGCACGTCGGCCGAATGCACCGAATCGCAGTCGCCGCCCGGGCAGGTATGCACGCCAATGTTCTTGCGCTCTGCGGCCGTGAAGCGGTCGATGACGCGGTTGTTCAGCGCAATGAAGTGGCCCAGCATCTGGCGCCCGGTCCAGGGGTTGCGCGAATCGTTGCGGCACGACAGTCGGCC
>JANNGN010000121.1:0-1657 GCA_031403895.1 Rubrivivax sp.
GATTTTCTGGAGACCACGTTTGGTGCGCCGGTGGGCGAGCCCGACATCTTCTGAGCCCAGCCCCATCCAAACACTCCACCGAGAACCCACATGAGCAATCGCCGCCGCTTCATCGCCCAGTCCTGCGCCGTGCTGGGGGCCTCCAGCATCTGCGCCCCAGCCCTTGCCGCCGCCTGGCCCAACCGGCCGCTGCGCATCATCGTGCCGTTCGCGCCGGGTGGCACCTCGGACATCATCGCCCGACTCATCAGCACCCCGCTCGGCGACGCGCTGGGCACCAGCGTGGTGGTAGAGAACAAGACCGGTGCCAACGGCATCATCGGCGCCGCGGCCGTCGCCCAGGCCACCGATGAGCACACCCTCTTGCTGTCGGACATGAGCGCACTGGCCATCAGCCCGCTGGTGACCAAGGCGATGCCCTACAAGCCGGTCGAGTTGAAGGGCGCCACCTTGCTGGCCTACTCACCGCACCTGCTGGTGGCGCACCCGTCGGTGCCTGCGGGCAACATCGCCGAACTGGTGGCGCTGTCCAAACGCAAGTCGCTCAACGTCGCGTCGTCCGGCTCGGGCTCGGCCAACCACCTGGGCGTGGTGGACATCGCGCTGGCCACCGGCCTGCAATGGCAGCATGTGCCGTTCCGCGGTGGCGCAGCGGCCATTGCCGACACGGCCGCCGGCAATACCCAGTTGTGCCTGAACGGCATGCTCGCCACCTGGCCGTTGGTGCAGGGCGGGCGCTTGAAACTGATCGGCGTGTCCAAGCGCACCCGCATGGCGCTGCTGGCCGATGCGCCAACCATCGCCGAGCAGGGCGTCAAGGACTTCGAGTCCGGCACCTACCAGGGCGTGGCCATTCCTTCGACCTTGCCCAAGGCGGTGGCCGAGCGCTTGAGCGCCGCACTCATCGCCGTCATCCGCTCACCCGAGATTCGCGCGCGATTGGCCGGCGCCGGCGCCGAAGTGATGACCTCGTCACCGCAGCAGACCACCGAGTTTCTGGTGCGCGATGCCAGGCGCTGGGCCGGCGTGATCGAGCGCGCAGGCAAACATCTGGAAGGCAACGCCTGAGGTTCAGCATGGCGGCGCTGCATGGAACTGAGAGCGCCCCCAGGCCGACGACATACGTCGTCCGCCCCCCCGAGGGGGTGAGTCAACTCGGGAACGGCCCTTCGTTGACTCAAGAGGCGTTTGCCGATCGAACCAATCATCTCTCCGAGCGCTGCCAGGCTAACCGGCCGATTGATGCGCAGCGCCCGCTGCGCGTGCCCGGCGACCAGTCGCAGCGCGGCACTGCTCCCCTGACACGAAAGAACAGCATGTCCAGCCTCAAGCCCAGCACCCGAAACAAACTCATGACCGTCAGCACCGCCACGCTGTGCACCGCCCTGTTCAAACGCGGCTTGAGTCGCCAGTTCATCCAGGACGTGCGCCCGCTCAACCCAAACTTGCCCAACATGGTCGGCGAGGCCTTTACGCTGCGCTACATCCCGGCACGCGAGGATCTGAACCCGATCAGCGTGTTCCAGGATCGCGCCCACCCCCAGCGCAAGGCGGTCGAGGAATGCCCCGAAGGCGCGGTGTTTGTCATCGACAGCCGCAAGGACGCGCGCGCGGCTTCAGCCGGCGGCATCCTGGTCTCGCGACTGATGAAACGCGG
>JANNGN010000122.1:0-11225 GCA_031403895.1 Rubrivivax sp.
TCGTTGATGGCATTGATGGCGATGTTGCCCTGCTCGTGGCCGAAGACCACGGCGCCGAGCATGATCTCTTCGCTCAGCTGGTCGGCTTCGGACTCCACCATCAGCACAGCCGCTTCGGTGCCGGCGACGACGAGTTCCATCTTGCTGCTGGCCAGTTGCGTCTGGCCCGGGTTCAGCACGTATTCGCCATTGATGTAGCCGACGCGGGCGGCGCCCACGGGGCCGTTGAACGGCAGCCCGCTGATGGCCAGCGCGGCGCTGGTGCCGATGAGCGCGGCGATGTCGGCCTGCACTTCGGGGTTCAGGCTCAGCACGTGAATCACGACCTGCACTTCATTGAAGAAGCCTTCAGGAAACAGCGGGCGGATCGGGCGGTCGATCAAACGGCTGGTCAGCGTTTCCAGTTCGCTCGGGCGGCCTTCACGCTTGAAGAAGCTGCCGGGAATCTTGCCGGCGGCGTAGGTCTTCTCGATGTAGTCCACGGTCAACGGGAAGAAGTCCTGCCCGGCCTTGGCTTCGTTCTTGACGACCACGGTGGCCAGCACCACGGTGTCGTTCATGTTGACGAGCACGGCGCCGGTGGACTGGCGCGCGATCTCTCCCGTTTCCAGCGTCACGGTGTGCTGGCCCCATTGGAAGGTCTTGGTGACTTTGTTGAAGATGCTCATGTGGTGTCTTCCTCAGTGCGTGGGCAGCGTCATGCCATTCCAGTGAAGCCCGCGCCCGCTGATGCCGTGATCAGGTGGGGGGTGGCGCCGTTGGAATGACACAGCAAATGCAGCCCGGTGGTTGGCCGGCCACCCGCAACGGGTGGCCGTGCGGGTTTTACTTGCGCAGACCGAGCTTGGCGATGAGCGCCGTGTAGCGCTCAGCGTCTTTCTCTTTCAGGTACGACAGCAGGCGCTTGCGCGCATTGACCATCTTCAGCAGGCCGCGGCGGCCGTGGTGGTCTTTGGCGTGGGTCTTGAAGTGCGGCGTGAGTTCGTTGATGCGCGTGGTGAGCAGCGCGACTTGAACTTCGGGGCTGCCGGTGTCGGCAGGGCCGCGGGCGTGGGTCTTGACGACTTCAGCCGTGTGGGCAGTGGTCAGGGGCATGGGATTTCCTGGTTTTTTTGGAAACCCTCCCCGCGCAGGCAGTCTGGTGATGACGCTGCGGCTGAGGGTTTCCGGGTTGACTTGCGAACGCCAGTGAAACCGACCGGCGCCGTGCTGTTCTGCGCTTTGTTGAAGGGTGCAGAGCCGGCAATTATAGCCCGGTGGCGCCCCGCAGCCGGGTCAACCCCAAGCTCAGCTGCGCAGAGTCCTGCGACGCAGAACACCTGCGCAGCCGGCCTTTGCCTTCGTCGCCAAAGGCCGCACCCCGGCGCCAGGCCCAGGCCGTGGCGGCAGACCAGGCGCTTGGCCAGGCGCAGCGAATCGTCTTCACCGTCGATGCGGAAGCAGGCGTGCATGCCGCCTGGCGGGCTAACCACGGTCACGCCCGGCAAAGCCTGCAAGCCCGCCACCAGACGGCTGCGGCAGTCGCGCAAGTGAGACTGGATGCGTGGCACCAGCCTGTCGGCCAGGCCCAGCGCTGCCAGCCCGCCGCGCTGCACGCAGACCGGTGCGCAGGACATGCCACCGAAGGAGATGCGCTGATAGACCTTGTCGGCCAGGATTCAGGTGCCGGTGCGGCGGCAGTGCGCGAGCAGGGTTTGCTGTTCGACTTGCGTCAGCGTTCAGCCGGTCGGGTAGTTGGGCGCGTTCACCGGCAGCACGCGCGTGCGCGGCGTGACGGCCGCCAGCAACTCTTCCATGTCCAGCCGCCACAAGCCGCCACATGGGCGCAGCGCCACGCGTGTGACGTGCGCACCCAGGATCAGCGATTGCGCGGTGCGGCTGGGCCACACCGGCACGACGGCCACCACCTCGTCGCCCGCGCCCACCAGCATCTGCATCGCGAGCATCAGCGCGCTGACGCCGGATGAGGTGACGGCGATGCGGTCCACGTCGATCATGGATGCTTCCCGCTTCAATCGGGCCGCTGCATGCGCGAGGTATGACTGTGCGACACGGCGTCCGCGCGCTCGATGGCGACTGACAAGGCCACACCCGCCACCGCGCACACCGCCGCAGCGCTTGATGCGCCCTGTGGCCAGCAGCAGCTTGCGAAACATCGCCGCGCCCGCATCTGCGAATGTGCCCGAAAGTCGCTCGCCCGACAGTCGCTCAATGAGCGCCAGGCGAATCGGCTCGGCCGTGGCTTGCGCCAGCGCCAGGCTTGAAGCTGCAACCAATGGCAAGGCCGGCAAAGCGCTTCGGATTTGATTCACGTTGAAGGTTTGTTCTTGAAAAAAACAAAGCCGTTCGCATCTGCTCGGCATGGGTGATGCGGCCTTGCAGCACCTGCCAACCGATTCCAGGAGTGCAACATGTTCTTCGTACCCGTGTCCCGTGATCTGCGCCAACGTGCCCACCTCTTTGACGCCGTGGAAAGCGCCCCGTCGCGCAGCCCTGCGCTGGACGTGGCAGAGACCGATATTGGCTACACCGTGAAGCTGGAAATGCCGGGTGTGGGCAAGGACGACATCAAGGTGTCGGTCGAAGGCCGCAAGGTCAGCTTGCAGGCGCAAAGCGTCAACACCGACGAGAAGAAAGACGGTGAACGTGTGCTGTACCGCGAGCGCACGGCCACCAGCTACGCACGCAGCTTCACGCTGCCCGTCGAAGTGGACCAGGCCGAGTCCGGCGCCAAGCTCGAGCACGGCGTGCTGACCTTGACGCTGCCCAAGCGCCACGTGCGCGTTGCGGCGCAGATCACCGTCAACTGATCTCGGCCAGCGGCCAGCGCGGCCGCACGTCGAAGGCACCGTCGGTCTGCAGCGCGGCCAGGCCGTGCTGCAGCCGCAGCGCGGCCGCCAGCGCGATCATGGCGCCGTTGTCGGTACACAGCGCCAGTGGCGGGTAGTGCACGCGCGCGCCGAGCATTGCCGCACCGGCATCGAGCTTTTCACGCAGGCGCAGGTTGGCGCCCACCCCGCCGGCCACCACCAGGCGGCGTGAGCCGCTTTGCTTCAGCGCCTTCAGCGACTTGGCCACCAGCAGGTCAACGATTGCCGCTTGCGTGCTGGCCGCGAGATCTGCACGCGGCTGGTCGCAGACATTGGGGCCCAGCTTGCGGTGCTGCGTCATGACCGCAGTCTTCAGGCCCGCAAAAGAAAAGTCCAGGTCTTTGCTGTGCAGCAGCGGCCTGGGCAGCGCAAAGGCTTCTGGATTGCCAAACTCGGCCAGCCGCGCCAGTGCCGGCCCGCCCGGGTAGCCCAGCCCCAGCAGCTTGGCACTCTTGTCGAAGGCCTCGCCCGCAGCGTCGTCGATGGTCTCGCCCAGCAGCGTGTAGCGGCCCACGCCCTGCACGTCCATCAACTGCGTGTGGCCGCCGCTGACAAGCAGCGCCACGAACGGAAAACTCGGTGCGTCTTCGCCCAGAAAGGGCGACAACAAATGCCCTTCCAGGTGATGCACACCCAGCGCGGGCTTGCCCAGCGCAGCGGCCAGCGCCACCGCAACACCGGCGCCCACCAGCAGTGCGCCCGCCAAGCCCGGGCCGCGCGTGTAGGCCACCACGTCGATGTCCGCCAAGGTGCAGCCTGCACGCTGAAGGACTTGCGACGTGAGCGGCAGCACACGGCGAATGTGATCGCGCGAGGCCAGTTCGGGCACCACGCCGCCAAAGGCCGCGTGCATCTCAACCTGGCTGTGCAGCGCGTCAGCCAGCAGGCGCGGCGGGCCGTCGGCGCGGGTCTCGACCAGGGCGACACCGGTTTCGTCGCAGGACGATTCGAATCCAAGGACTTTCACACGGCTCATTCGACGTCAATCAGGCAGGCCAGTTTAGTGGGCACGACGTTTGCATTGAACACCGGGACACCTGCGTCGGGTGTCTGTCTATCTCCTCAGCAGGGCGCGAGCCCTTTCGTCCAACCTCTCCGTCTGAAGACGGGGAGGTTTTTTTTGATGTGTCCGCTCTGCTGGCGCGTGCGCATTCGATTGCAGATGCGGTCCGCTTCGGGACTCGGGGCAGAGTGGCGCACGTCTTGCTCACCATGGCGCATGGCTGAACGCGGTAGTGATTGCGGTAGTGATTGCGGTAGTGAGCGCAGTACTGAGCGCAATACTGAGCGCAGCACTGAGCGCAAACCCACGCTGTCGGTGCTGATCGTCACCGACCCTCACGCCGAGACCTCCGACGACGCGATTGCGATCTCGACCGCGCTCGCTGATGCCGGGCATCTGGTGTTGGGCGTGCGGGCCGGTGACGCGACACTGCCCGAGGCGATGGCACGGCTGAAGCCCGACATGGTGGTGGTGAAGAGCGACAGCGCGGTGCGCGACGTGCTGGAACACATCGTGATGGCCACGCGCGACGCTCGGCGGCCGATCGTGATGTTCACCGACGACGCCGACCGCCCCACCATGCGCAGCGCCATCGGCGCCGGCGTCACGGCCTATGTCGTCAAAGGCCTGCAGCCCGACCGCGTGCAGGCCGTCATCGACGTGGCGGTCGAGCGCTTTGCCGGTGAACAGGCGCTGCGCTTCGAACTTGATGCCGCGCGCAGCGAACTGTCCGACCGCAAGACCATCGACCACGCCAAACGCCTGCTGATCGCCAGGAAGGGCTTGAGTGAACCCGAGGCGCACCGTTTTCTGCAAGACCTGGCCATGAAGAAAGGCCTGAAGCTGCGCGACGCGGCAGAACGCGTGATCGACGTCGAATCGCTGCTCGGCTGAGCACAGTTCTGAACCAGCATGGTGCAGCGCAGCACCAATCTGTGCGCGCCGCGAACGCAGTGGTGGGGCGACTGCCCGGCGGCCCGCCACCCTGCCGTCCTGCCCGCTATGGCACGGCGATTGCTGAAGCAGGGGAGCTGAAGCAATGGCGCTGCAGTCACCAGTCACACCAGGGCAATGGGGCCCGCTGCGCGATGTGTCGTGCGGCGGGCTCTTTTCTTTTCCAGAAGGACTTTCATGAATGCCACTCCCTCAACGTCCGCTGCCATGTCCGATCTGCCAGACGTCATCGCCAACGACACCCAAGCCGAGGCTCCGCTCATGACCCGACGCCGTCTGATCCAGAGCGCTGCGGTTGCCACTGCCGGCCTCGTCATCGACCCCGCCTTGCGCGCTGCTGCCTACGCCCAGGGCAGCGACAAGCCCGAGAAGGAAGAAGTGCGCATCGGCTTCATTCCGCTCACCGATTGCGCCAGCGTCGTGATGGCCAGCGTGCTGGGCTTCGACAAGAAGTACGGCGTGAAGATCGTGCCGACCAAGGAAGCCAGTTGGGCCGGTGTGCGCGACAAGCTTGTCAATGGCGAGATCGACATGGCGCATGTGCTGTACGGCCTGGTCTATGGCGTACACCTGGGTCTGAGCGGCCCGAAGAAAGACATGGCCGTGTTGCTGACGCTCAACCACAACGGTCAGGCGATCACGCTATCGAAGAAGTTGGCCGACAAGGGCGCCATCGACGGCCCGAGCCTGGCCAAGGTGATGGCGGCAGACAAGCGCGACTACACCTTTGCACAGACCTTCCCCACCGGCACCCACGCGATGTGGCTGTACTACTGGCTCGCCGCAGCCGGCATCAACCCGCTCAAGGACACCAAGGTCATCACCGTGCCGCCGCCGCAGATGGTGGCCAACATGCGCGTCGGCAACATGGACGGCTACTGCGTCGGCGAGCCCTGGAACCACCGCGCCATCATCGACGGCATCGGCATCACGGCAGCGACCACGCAGGACATCTGGAAGGACCACCCCGAGAAGGTGCTGGGCACCACCGGCGACTTCGTCAAGAAGTTTCCCAACACTTCGCGCGCCGTGATGATGGCCGTCATCGAAGCCGGCCGCTGGATCGACGCCAACCTGTCGAACAAGAACAAGATGGCCGAGACCATCGCCGACAAGAGCTACGTCAACACGAGCGTGGACGCGATCAATCAACGGATTCTGGGCCGGTACCAGAACGGCCTGGGCAAGACCTGGGACGACCCGAACTACATGAAGTTCTTCAACGACGGCGCGGTGACTTTCCCGTACCTGAGCGACGGCATGTGGTTCCTGACCCAGCACAAGCGCTGGGGCTTGCTCAAAGAGCACCCCGACTACCTGGCTGTCGCCAAGCAGATCAACCAGATCGACCTCTACAAGCAGGCCGCCAGCGCGCTGAAGATCAACCTGCCGAAGGACGTGATGCGCAGCACCAAGATGATCGACGGCGTGGTGTGGGACGGCAAGGAACCCGCGAAATACGCCGACGGTTTCAAGGTGCGGGCCAGCGCGGCCTAGGCCCGCGTCCCCCTGCCCGCCTGCCCGCCCGAAGTACCCAGCGACACCCGAAGGAGCAGCCCATGGTCAGTGCCGTTTTCCATTCACCGCAAGAAGCCGTCAGCGCGCTGGCGGATGCCAAGGCCAGTGCCAAAGTAACGCCGAAAGCGGCCACCTCTGCCGCCAAGGCAGGCACCGCCGTCGTGGCCCAACCAGTGCGCGACCCCTACGACTGGCGCGCCCTGTTCGGCCGCATGCTGCCGCCGCTCTTCGGCATGGCAATGCTGGTGGCCATCTGGGCGCTGCTGACGATGAAGGGCGGCGCTTTCCCCACGCCGGCCGCCACCTTTGACGCCGCAGTCAAGCTCTTCGCCAATCCGTTCTATCAGAAAGGCCCCAACGACCAGGGTATCGGCTGGAACATCCTGTTCTCGCTGGAACGCGTGGGCCTGGGCTTCGGCATGGCGGCCGTCGTCGGCATTCCGCTCGGTTTCATGATCGGCCGCTTCGCCACGCTGAACCGCATGCTGTCGCCGCTCATCAGCTTGCTCAAACCGGTGTCGCCGCTGGCCTGGCTGCCAATTGGCCTCTTGGTGTTCAAGGCCGCCAACCCGGCCGCCATCTGGACCATCTTCATTTGCAGCATCTGGCCGATGGTGATCAACACCGCCGTCGGCGTGCAGCGTGTGCCCGAGGACTACCTGAACGTGGCGCGGGTGCTCAAGCTCAGTGAATGGAAGATCGCCACGCGCATCCTGCTGCCCGCAGTCATGCCCTACATGCTGACCGGCGTGCGCCTGTCAGTGGGCACGGCCTGGCTCGTCATCGTGGCGGCGGAGATGCTGACCGGCGGCGTCGGCATCGGCTTCTGGGTCTGGGATGAGTGGAACAACCTGAACGTGGCCCACATCATCATCGCCATCTTCGTCATCGGCATCGTCGGGCTGCTGCTCGAATGGGCCTTGATGGCGGTGGCCAAACGCTTCGACTACAGCTGAAGCTGAAGCTGAAACAAAAGGACATGGCCATGAGAATCAACGGCAAGCCAATGCTGCAGATCAACGATGTCGGCATGACATTCCCGACCAAACGCGGCCCCTTCATTGCACTGCGCGACATCTCGCTGGACGTGGAACGCGGCGAATTCGTCTCTCTCATCGGCCACTCGGGCTGCGGCAAATCGACGCTGCTGAACCTGGTGTCGGGGTTGACCACACCCACCTCGGGTGTGCTGCTGCTGGACGACCGCGAGCTGAAAGGCCCGGGCCCCGACCGCGGCGTGGTGTTCCAGAACCACTCGCTGCTGCCGTGGCTGAGCTGCCTGGACAACGTGAACCTGGCCGTCGAGCGCGTCTTCGGCGACACCGAGTCGAAAGCGCAGCTGCGCGAGCGATCACTGGCCGCGCTGGAACTGGTGGGCATGACACATGCCGTGGCCAAGCGCCCGCATGAAATCTCTGGCGGCATGAAGCAGCGCGTCGGCATTGCGCGTGCGCTGGCGATGGAACCGAAGATGCTGCTCATGGACGAGCCCTTCGGTGCGCTGGATGCACTGACGCGCGCACGGCTGCAGGACGAGCTGCTGAAGATCGTGACCAGCACAGGAGCGACCGTGATGATGGTGACGCACGACGTTGACGAAGCCGTGCTGCTGAGCGACCGCATCGTGATGATGACCAACGGCCCCTCGGCCACCATCGGCGAAGTGCTGCGGGTTGATCTGAAGCGCCCGCGCAACCGCGTCGAACTGGTCGAAGACCGCGACTACGTGCAGTACCGCAAAGAGGTCATCGACTTCCTCTACATGCGCCACAGCCACGTGGAAAGGACGGCCTGATGGACACCTCGGCCCCCGAGACCACAAGCTCCGTCAACACCAACCCCGTCAGCCCCTTCAGCCTCGTCAACACCGGCACCACCGCCGCCACCACCTACATCCGCGCCATCGAAGTCTGGGTGCCCGACGCCGAAGGCCAACTGCTGGTGCTGGGCAGCGCCTGGTACGGTGCGGCCAAACGCTTTGGCACGCTGAGCCAGCAGATGTGCTTCGGCCGTGGCGAAGGCCTGCCGGGCCAGGCCTGGGAAACCGGGCGGCCGATCGTGCTGAAGCAGTTCGAAGGCTCGGCTTTCCTGCGCACCGCGGCCGCGCATGCAGACGGCCTGACTTGCGGCATCGCGCTGCCGCTGTTCAGCGGCGATGTGCTGAACGCCGTGATGCTGATCTTCTGCGGCGACAACGACACCCAGGTCGGCGCGATTGAACTCTGGCGCAACCAGGCCGATGTTTCGAAGGACCTGGTGCTGGACGACGGCTACTACGGCAGCAGCTCCAACGTCTTTGAATTCATCGCGCGCCGCACCGCCTTTCGCAAAGGCACCGGCCTGCCGGGCCTGGCCTGGCAAACCGGGTTGCCCGTGTTTGTGCAAGACCTGGGCAAGGGCGGCCGCTTCCTGCGCGCCGACAGCGCCATCAAAGTGGGCATCAACCGCGGCTTTGCGATCCCGTGCTCGACGCCGGGCGCCGACAGCTACGTGATGGCCTTCCTGTCGGCACTGGCCACACCCATCGTGCGGCGCTTCGAGTCCTGGTTGCCTGACGCCGACGGCCGCCATTTGCAGCGCAGCGAAGGCTTTTGCGAAAGTGCTGGCGCGCTGGGCGCGGGCAGCGCTGAAGACGGTGTCGAAAAAGGCCAGGGCGCGCTGGGTCAGGCCCTTGCCAGCGGCCAGCCGATGGTCAGCCAGCAGGCCCTGAACGAGCCCGGCGGCGTGGGCAGCGGGGCACGCGCTGCGGGCCTCGTCACAGTGGTCGCGCTGCCCGTGCTGCAACACGGCCGCGTGGTGGCCGTGGTGGCTTGGTACTTTTGATCGAGGGCGCAGACTTTCAGGCCATCAACACCTGCAAACTGTGCTCACAGCTGTCGGTCAGCACGTCCAGGTGCTGCAACAGGCTCTCGCTGGCCTGCACCAGGGCCAGCGGCTCGCTGGCCCGCAATGCGCGCAGCAGCAGCCACCAGCCTTCTTGCGCGGCGCTCAGTGCGGCGCGGATCTAGGGCGACGACAAGGGCGTGTTCTCGATCCGCCGTTGCACGGCTTCGAACTCGGCCACCAGGTCCTGCAAGCGCTGCGCACGCCCGGGGTCTGGCAGCAGGGTGGCCAGCAAGGCTTCTTTGGCCAGGCGCTGCGCGCGCATGCGCTGGCTGCCGCAGAGGTTGACGACGGCCAGCGCGCGCCGCACACCGTGCGCCTCCAGCACGTCGGTCAGGTGGTCGGCGGCCTGCAGCAGGGCTTCGGCGCGCTCGTCGCTCTGAGAAAGCGCGGCCAGCGCGGCCGGCGTGACCGACGTGCTGCGCACCGCCAGCGCAGCGTCCAGCGCTTCGCTCTGCACGCGCACGGCAGCAAAGGCCAGCGCCGCATCACCTTCCAGCGCCAGCGACTGCAAGTACACGATGTTGGCCTGCGCGCGTTGCTGAGCCTGCTTGCGCAAGGGGCCGGCGCGCGCCGACTCCACACGCAGCAGGCCTTGCGCGGCCAGCGCCACCACGCGCTGCGACAGCATGCGCAACTGCCCGGCCCGGTTCACCGCTTCGGCCCAACGCGCCGCGTCGATGACCGCACGCGACACCTCGGCCAGCTTCAGGTTGGCGTGCATCGCGGCAGCGCGCAGCAGCTTGAAGGCGTCGTCTTCAGCAATGCTGCGGGCCGCCATCAGCAGGCCCTTGGCGCGGTCCACCCACTTGCGTTCGTCGATCTGGCTGCGAACGGCCGCCAGTTCATGGCGCAAGCCCTGTTCACGCGCCTGTTCGCGCGCCTGTTCGCGCACATATCGGGCCTGCGCAAAGGCCAGCGTCGCGCGCAGCATGGCGGGCTCCAGCGTGCCACACCAGGCCGCCACGCCGCCAGCGGCCAGAGCCTCGGCCTGCGCCGGCAGCATGCCGGGCATGACCACGCTGATGGGGCAAGGTGGCTGGCCCTGCCAAGCCGCCAGCGCACGCAGCAGATCGGCCATGCCCCGTGGCAGGTAGGCAATGACCTGTTGCGGTGCAGCATGGGCGACCTGCTGCACCAGCGTGAGGCAGTCTGCGGCGTGTACCGTGACGACACGGGCCGGGCGCGCCGCCTGGCCGTCCGATCCGGCCCCTGCCTCAAGGGCTGCGTGCAGTGCGGCCACCAGGACCTCTGCGTCCTGCGCGGTGCTGCCAGTTGCCAGCAGCGGGGGGTCGGACGTGTGGGTGTGGGGCAGCATGGGGCACAGCTTATCCGCTGCCGTGAGCCCCGGCCGCAGGCCGCGCCACCAAGCGGGCACAGCGATTGCTGATCTCCGGCCGTGGTGTAACGACGCACCACCGCCGTGATGCACCAAAGCAGGTGCCTGTCTCACGAAACCCGGGCGAATTCTTGCCCTGGGCCACACCCCACTACTGCCCTACCCGCCGTGCGCCGCCGACCACAACGCCATTCGACTTGACTCCACCGATGTCCAGCTTCAAGACCTTCCTGCAATCGGGGCACTGGCCCACGCTGTCGGCTGCGTTCCTGTACTTCGCGTTCTCGTGCTGCATCTGGGTGCTCAACGGCGCGATGGCGCCCTTCATCAGCGAGACCTTCCAGCTCACTGCGGCGGAGAAAGGACTGATGCTGTCGGTGCCGATCTTTGCCGGCGCGCTGATGCGCTTTCCGCTCGGCCTGCTGGCGCAGTACATCGGGCGCAAGAACGCCACGCTGGTTGAGATGGCGCTGATCGCAGTGGCCATGCTGTTCGGCTTCTTCTTCGTGCAGACCTTCAACGACCTGCTCGCCATGGGCGTGCTGCTGGGCATTGCCGGCGCCAGCTTCGGTGTCGCGCTGTCGCTGGGCTCGGGCTGGTTCCCGCCGCAGCACAAGGGCCTGGCGATGGGGCTCGTGGGTGCCGGCAACGTGGGCAC
>JANNGN010000123.1:0-4927 GCA_031403895.1 Rubrivivax sp.
GCCGCGTCATCGCCACCGTGAGCGCCCTGCCCGGCAGCCGCTTGGCCGAGCACCACGCAGCAGGCGCGCGCTCTTCCCGGCCAACGCCGCGCAGCAGGCCGTTGCCCAAGGCACCGGTGCTGGGGTGGCGCAGTCTGTGGCCGCACAGCTATCCGGCATTGCCCAACCTGAGCCAACTGCCACACCGGGCCTACACCACGAGCGGACGCGCTGCACTGCTGGCGGCGTTGCGGCAGCTGGACCTGAAACCCGCCAGCGTGGTGTTGGTGCCCACCTACCATTGCCCCACGATGGTGGCGCCGGTGTTGCAGGCAGGTCTGGTGCCGGCGTACTTTCCCATCGGCGCCGACGGCCTGCCTGCACTGGACGGCATTGAAGCCGCCATGGCGGCATCTGCCAGGGTCATGTTCGTGGCCCATTACTTCGGCTTGCCGAAGAGTCTGGACAAAGTGCATGCATGGTGCCAGGCAAGGGGCATCGTGCTGGTGGAAGACTGCGCCCACAGTTACTTCGGGCGTGCCGGCGACCGCCCCGTGGGCCATTGGGGCGACTACGCCACCGCCAGCCTGTCCAAATTCTTCCCGGTCGCCGAAGGTGGCCTGCTCGCCTCGGCACACCATGCACTGAAGCCTTTGCAGTTGACGCCGCCGGGCCTTCGCGCACAGCTCAAAGGCGCCATCGACGTGATCGAATTCGCGCACCGCCATCAACGCCTTGCCGGCCTGAGCCACCTGCTCGCACCTTCTTTCTGGCTCAAGAATCGTGGCCACGCGCAGGCTGCGGCTGACGCAGCATCGGACCCTGAATCAGCGCCCAGCGCAGCCAGCCTGCTGACCGGCTGCGACATGGCGCGCGTTGCGCTGGCGCCGAGCGCGGCCACATTGGCGCTGCACCAGCTGATGCCCGTTGGCAGGGTGGTGCAGCAGCGGCGCCTGAATTACCGCAGTCTGGCTGCAGGCCTGGCGGGCGCGCCTGGAGCGCAAGCCCTGGCGCCCGCGCTGCCGGATGAGGCAGCCCCTTACGTCTGGCCTCTTTGGCTTGATGGCCCTGAGCGCGCAGACGCCATCTACGCCCGCATGCGCGCGGCCCAGCTGCCGGTGTTCCGGTGGGACCGCGTCTGGCCGGGCACGCCTGCCGACCCGCAGGACGCGGGCTCAAAGTGGAGCCGGCAAGTCCTTCAATTGCTGTGCCATCAAGACCTCGACGCTGCCGACATGGCCTTTGTCGCGCACACCACCCGGCAAATCCTGCATGCCGCATGAACCCTCTGCCCCACTGACCATGAACTTGATCCGCTGGCGCACAGAGCCCGCCGCAGCACTGCCCAAAGACCCCCAGCTGCAGAGCCATTGGGACCGCCTGAATGCATCGCGCCTGAACCTGCCGTTCCTGAGTTCTGGCGCGATGGCGGCGGCGCTGCAGGCATTCGGCGGCGGGCACGGACGGCTTGCGGTGGGCGTGGCCGATGGCCAGGTGGTGGCCATGCTGCTGCTGGTGAACGACGGCGCGCTGCGCTGGCGCACCTTTCAGCCTTCGCAGGTACCGCTGGGCGCCTGGGTGGCCGCGCCTGAACTCGAACTGCTGGCCCTGTGCCGAAGCCTGGTGCGCGGGCCCCTGGGCTTTTGCCTGGCGCTGTCCATCACCCAGGTGGACCCGCTGATGGCGCCACGCCTGCCCGACGCCAGCGACAACAGCCATGCCGACTACATCGACACTGCATGGGTTGACATTGAAGGCGCCTTCGACAGCTACTGGGCAGCACGCGGCAAGAACCTGCGGCAGAACCTGCGCAAGCAGCGCAACCGGCTTGCCGCCGAGGGCACCACCCTGCAGATGCGCATTCATCGCGCGCTTGAAGCCATGGCGCCTGCACTGGCGCGCTACGGCGCCATGGAAAGCGCCGGCTGGAAGGCCGACCGCGGCACTGCCGTGCATGCCGACAATGCGCAAGGCGGCTTCTACGTTCAACTGTTTGAAGGCGCGGCCCGCCAGGGCGAAGCGCTGATCTTCGAATACCTCATCGGCGACAAGCCCGCCGCCATGAACCTGTGCCTGCTGCGCGGCGGCACGCTGGTGGTGCTGAAGACCACCTACGACGAAAGCCTGCCCAAGACCCTGTCACCCGCTTTCCTGCTGCGCGAAGAAGAGCTGCAGCACATCTTTGCGGGCCAGGAGATCAAGCGCATCGAGTACTACGGCAAGGTGATGGATTGGCACACCAAGCTCACCGACCACAAGCGCACCCTGCATCACCTGACGGTGTACCGGTGGCCCCTGGTGAAAAGCCTTGCACGGCGCCGCCAAGCCGCTGCGGCCGAAGTGCAGCAGGCAACGGCAGTGGTTCAAGAACCCTGAGCAGCCATGATCAGCGTCGTCATTCCCTACTACCAACGCGAAGCCGGTGTGTTGCGCCGCGCGCTGGCCAGCATTGCAGCCCAGATCAACACTTCTTTGCCAGTGGAAGTGATCGTGGTTGACGATGCCTCACCGGCACCGGCAGCCGCCGAGCTGGCCGCCATGCAGTGGCCGCAGGGCATGAGCGCAAGGCTGATCCAGCGTGCCAACGGAGGCCCCGGTGCGGCGCGCAACACGGGGCTGGATGCGGTGTCGCCGGCAACGCAGTACCTTGCATTCCTCGACTCCGACGACGAATGGATGCCGCAACACCTGGCCAGGGCTGTGGCAGCACTGGACATGGGCTACGACTTCTACTTTGCAGACCTGGTTCACATCGACCAGCAAACAAGCGCCTTCGTTCGGGGCGGGCGTTTGAAACTGGCAGAGCACCCGCCACTGTTGACGCCCCACGCACGACTGCATGCCTACCAGGGTGACCTCTTCGACCAGACCCTCCGAGGCAACGTCATCGGAACACCGACGGTCGTTTATCGATGGCCGCAGTTTCGGTCCGAACGCTTCAAAGTCGAATTCACCAGCGCGGGCGAGGACTATCTGTTCTGGATGACGCTGGCCCGAGCGGGTGCGCAAGTCGCGTTCAGCAGCGAGGTCGGTGCCCGCTGCGGAAGAGGCGTGAACGTCTATTCAGGCTCCGGATGGGGAACCCCTGGCCACCTGCTGCGCTTGCACCAGGAGATACTTTTCCGAAAGACAGTGCGCCAGTTGTTCAGCTTGAATGCCGTGCAGCACCAGCACATTCAAAGCGAGCTCAACCGGCTTCGATTGGCCTTTGCGCGCGACCTGCTGCACCGCCTGCGGCACCGGACCCGCACGCCTGCCAAATTGCTGGCAGCCCATGCGCAGGCGGACCCCATGACATTTGGCAGGCTTCCGCTGTCGGTCCTGCAGATCGTGGCAGGACGGTGATGCCGCGCAGCTTCAGGTCCGGGCTGGGCAGCGACGGCACAGCAGCGGTAGGCCCGACGCTGCCGGCACCTGCAACGCAACACTCGCTTTGCACCCATGCTGGCCTGCAGGCGCGCATTCCGATTCGCATCGATTGCGCATAGCCCACCCTTTGCCCTGGCATGAATCGAATCCTGCTCGTCGCCTACCACTTCCCGCCACTGGCCGGGAGCAGCGGCATCCAGCGCACGCTGCGCTTTGTGCAGCACCTGCCAAGCCATGGCTGGCAGCCACTGGTCCTGAGTGCCCATGCACGCGCCTACGAACGCGTGAGCGACGACTTGAGTGCCGAGGTCCCTGCCGGCACGCCGGTGCACCGAGCCTTTGCGCTGGACACTGCGCGCCACCTGGCGCTGGGCGGGCGCTACATCGGCGCCATGGCGCGGCCCGACCGCTGGGTGTCGTGGCGCTTTGACGCCGTGCGCCAAGGCATGAACATGATTCGCAAGTACCGGCCGAAAGTCATCTGGAGCACCTACCCGATTGCCACCGCCCACCTGATCGGGGCGGCGCTCAGCCGGCGCAGCGGCCTGCCGTGGGTGGCGGACTTTCGCGACCCGATGGCACAGGACGGCTACCCCGCCGACCCGCAGACCTGGCAGCAGTTTCGGCAGATTGAGCAGCACGCGCTCAACTCGGCCGCGCTCAGCACATTCACCACGCCAGGTGCAGCCGCAGAGTACCGGCTGCGTTACCCCATGGCGGCTGAACGGGTGCGCGTGCTGGAGAACGGCTACGACGAAGAAACCTTCGCCGCGGCTGCAGTGCCCGGTGCCTTGACACCGCTGAACCCCGGCATGTTGACGCTGCTGCACAGCGGCATCGTGTACCCCAGCGAACGCGACCCCACCCAGTTGATGGCGGCTTTGAAACTGCTGCACGATGCAGGCACGCTGCGCCCCGGCAAGCTCAAGATCCGCTTCCGCGCTGCAGTGGCAGAAGGCCTGATTCGCGCGCTGGCCGAACGCTACGGCGTACAGGCCTATGTGGAGATTTGCCCGCCCATTGCCTACCGGGACGCGCTGGCGGAAATGCTCAACGCAGACGGACTGCTGGTCTTGCAGGCGAGCAATTGCAACGCGCAGATTCCCGCAAAACTCTACGAGTACTTGCGCGCTGGCCGCCCGATCATTTGTTTGAGCGACCCGGCGGGCGACACGGCAACCGTGGTGCGCAATGCCGGCATCGACAGCATTGCCAGACTCGACAGCGCCGAAGACATCGCCGCACTGCTGGCGCTGTTTCTGGGCCCTGCGGCACACAGCCTGCGCACACAGCCGAAGCCGGCATATGTCGCAGCTGCTTCAAGGGCAGGGCGGGCCAGGATGCTGGGCGAAATGTTGGACAGCATCGTCACCCGACCAGGCCCCCCGTGAGCACGCGGCGCGCGCTGTTCTTCTCGTTCCTGGACCGCTATGCGGCGCTGGTGCTGTCGATCGCCGCTTCGATGGTCATTGCGCGGCTGCTGAGCCCGGCAGACATCGGGGTGTTCTCGGTGGCGATGGTCCTCATCGGCTTCATTGCTGCGCTGCGCGACCTGGGAGCCGGCCAGTACCTGGTGCAG
>JANNGN010000124.1:0-7018 GCA_031403895.1 Rubrivivax sp.
AACACCAGCAACTTGGTGCGCGCCACGTCATAGCCGCAGGCCGCCGCGCGTTGCTCGTTTTCACGCACGGCTTCGATGACGGCGCCGAAGGGCGACGCCAGCAGCCGCGACACAAGCCACAGCGCCAGCGCGACGAAGACAAGGATCACGTAGTACTTCGTCACCGGGTTCAGGAAGTCAAAGGTTAGTCCCACCAGCTCGAAAGCCGGCACCTGGATGCCGCGCAGCCCGTTTTCACCGCCGGTCCAGCGCTCGGCCTTGTAGAAGGCGTAATAGACGATCTGCGCCAGCGCCAGCGTGACCATCGAAAAGTAGATGCCGCGCGTGCGGATGGCCAGGTAGCCAATCACCAGGCCCGCTGCTGCTGCGCTGAGCACGCCGATCAGCAACGCCAGCAACCAAGGCACGCCGCCATGCACCATGCTGATGCCGGTGAGGTAGCTGCCCACGCCCAGGAATGCGCGTGGCCGAAAGACAGCAAGCCGGTGTAGCCGAACAGCAGGTTGAAGCCGACCGCGAAGAGACCGAAGATCAGGATGTTGATCGCCAGCGCCTGGTACGGCATCAGCAGCGGGAAGACGATCAGGAACAGGATCACCGCAGCCACGCGGTGGCGGCGGATGAGTTGGAGCGCGGCGTTCATGAGGCTCGGTTCATCCCATCAACCCCGCCTTGCCGAAGAAGCCCTGCGGCCGCACCAGCAGCACCACGGCCATCAGCACAAAGATCGACAGTTCGGCCAGGTCTGGCGCAAAGAGCGAGGTCATTGAATACACGATGCCCACCAGCAGCCCCGCCACCACGGCGCCCGGCAACGAGCCCATGCCGCCAACCACGGTGACGACGAAGGACTCGGCCAGCACCGAAATCCCCATTTCCGGGTTGACGGCACGCGTCGGCGCGGCCAGCACGCCCGACAGGCCGGCGATCGCGGTGCCGATGCCGAACACCACCAGCCAAACGCGCGACACATCGATGCCCAGCACGCGGCAGATGTCGCCGTCGCGCGAGCCGGCACGCACGATCAGGCCGTAGCGCGTTTTCTCCAGAAACAGCCACAGCGCCAGCACCACGACGGCAGTGGCGAAGATTAGGAACAGCCGGTACTTCGGAAAGAAGCCGATGCCCAGATCGACCGAGCCGCGCAACACGGCGGGGGTGGAAGACGGCAGGCCTTCGATGCCAAACAGCACCCGCATCGCCTCGACCAGCACCCAGCTCAGGCCGAAAGTCAGCAGCAGCGGGTAGTCGATGCCGCGGCCGTACAGTGGCCGCACCAGGAAGCGTTCAGTCACGAGGCCGATGGCGCCCACCACCAGCGGCGTCAGCACCAGGCTGAACCAGAAGTTGCCGGTCAGACCCATGAAGTACAGGCCGACAAATGCACCGACCATGAAAAACGCGCCGTGCGCAAAGTTCACCACCGTGAGCATGCCGAAGATCAGGCTCAGACCCACCGCCAGCAGCGCATAGACGGCACCGAGCGCAATGCCGGTGACGAGTTGCAGTGCGATCAGCGAGGGCGTGAATTCCATGGTCCCGATCAATCTTCAAGTTAGGGCGGCTGTTCCCAGGCAATCGCCGCGGAGCGCCGCCCGCGGCTCCAAGCCGACCTGCGTCGGCTTGGACGGGCGAAGCGCCTGGCGCCTGTGGCGACAGGCCCGGCGCTGCCGGGCCGCTGGCGTTGCGCCCTGGGGGCGGCGGCCCCAGGCCGCTTTGGGGGGGGTCAAGTCACTTTGTGGCCCATCTCTTCGCAACTGCGCAGGTTTTTCTCGTCAGCGTTCTCGATCGCCAGCACGCTGAACACGTCGTACTTGTCCTTCATCGCCTTGCTTTTGCTCTCGACGATGACCACGCTCTGCACCGACTGGTGGTCGCACTTGCGGTAGCTCTGCGGGCCCTTGTACCAGTCGTACTTCAGCTGCCGCAGCGCCAGGCTGACGCGCACCGAATCGGTGGCGTTGGCGTTGTGTACCGCCTGCAGCACGCTGCGAATGCCGGCGTAGCCGAGCGCGCCGTAGTCCGACGGCACTGCGCCGCCGTAAGCCTTGCGGAAAGCGTCGTTGAACTTCTTGGCACTTGGAATCTTGTCTTCCATGCCCCAGTAGTAGGACGTGCCACCGAGCACGCCTTCAAAAGCCTCGGCGCCACCGGCCAGGCGCGAGGTGTACAGCAGCACCGGCGCAATGATCTTGGTGCCCTGCTTCAAGCCGAAGTCGGTCGCCTGCTTGGCGCTGTTGACGAGGTCGCGGCCGAAATTGCACAGCACCAGGATGTCGGGCTTGAGCGACTGGATGCGCGGCAGGAAGGCGCTGTAATCGGCGGCGCCCAGCGGGTGGCGGATGTCGGCCAGCGTCTGCACGCCCATGCTCTGCCCCGCGCGCTGGAAGCCGCGCACCATCTCGTGGCCGTAGGCGTAGTCGGCCGTCAGATAGACCACCTTTTTGCCGAACTTCGGAAAGGCATAACGCGCGACTGCACCGGCAGTCAAATGCGGGTTCAGCGCTTCGTGAAAGGTGTACAGGCTCCAGTCTTTGGCCTCGTTGATGGTGTCGCTCTGGCTGATGCTGTTGAACAGCACCTTTCGCTCGCGCGTGACGGCGTTGATGGACAGTTGCGTCGCCGCCGACAACGAGCCGACGACGAAATTGACCTTGTCCTTCTCGATCAGCTCCAGCGTGCGCGTGGCCGCTTCACCGGGGTTGAGCTTGTCGTCGCGCACCAGCAATTCGCACAGTTGGCCCTTGTGGCCGCCGGTGGCGTTCCACTCCTTCACCGCCAGTTCGGCTGCACGCACCTGGTCCTGCGCTTCGGCTGAAAAGGCGCCGGTCAAGGGCACCGGGAAGCCGATCTTGATGGGCCCACTTTGTGCGCGTGCGATGTGGAACAGCGCCGGGGCGGCGGCCAATGCGCCACCGGCTTTGAGGAGCTGGCGGCGGCGCGGGCTGGAAGGTAGTTTGTGCATGGTGTGGTCTCCGTCGGTGGTTATTGAAAGTGGCGCGCTTCGATGGCGGTCTGTTGCATGACTTCTAGCGCGCGGCGCGCGGGGTCGCTGTCGGTGTCCTGGGCCTGGCCTTGCAGGTACGCACCGAGCCAGCGCGCGCGTGCCACGACGGCCAGGCCGGCGGAGCGGCGCAGCGCGTCGTAGCGCTGCAGCGCCTGCGTGGTGGCGCCGTCGGCGGCAATGCAGTCGGCCAGCGCCAGCGCGTCCTCGCCGGCCTTGGACACGCCCATGCCGACGTGCGGGCGCGCCACGAACGCAGCGTCGCCGAGCAGCGCGATGCGGTTGACAGCAAGCGTCGGCGACACCAGGTCGAAGATGGGCTGCAGGAACGGCAGCGCGGTCTTCTCGACGATTTCTGCAAACTGCGGCGCCAGCAAGTCGCGCGCAGCCTGGCGCATCGCGGCGATGTGGCGCCACGACACCTGCTGCGGCGGGATGCCTTCGGGGTGATGCTTGCCGTCGGCGTCGGTCATCAGCGCAGCCAGCTCGGCACCGGCTGCGGCCGGCCGGTACCAGACAAAGTTCCAGCGCCGGTGGCCGGCGTCGATGCGGTCGTCGGCGCCCGCCACGGGGTAGCCCATCAACTGTTAGCCAGTCGGCAAGCCGAAGCCGAAGTGGCCGAAGAGCGTGTCCCGTGTGTGGCGCGAAAGGGCGGCTTCGTCGCACACGCCGCGCCAGGCCACATAGCCGGCGTACTGCGGCTGCACCGCAGACAGAAGCTGGCCTCGCACGCTGGAGCGCAGGCCGTCGCAGGCGATGAGCAGGTCGCCTTGAAGCACTTCGCCGCTGGCCAGCGTGGCGCGCACGGCGTCGTCTTCCGGGTGCACCGACACCACGGCCGCGCCCAGGCGCTGGCAGGCCGCCGGCACCGCCGCGCGCAGCAGCGCATACAGCCGGCCCCACGATGTCAGCACTTGCGGGTACTGCCAGCTGCATTCGACCGCGCCGCTGGCGCGCAGCACCACCCGCGACTGCACCGCCACGCCCAGCGTCTCGTCCGCCTGCACACCCGCAGCCCGCAGCGCCACGCGCAGGCTGTCGTGCGTGACGATGCCGGCACCGCGCCCCTGCAGGCTGCGCGGCGAACGCTCCAGCAGTTGAACCTCATGCCCGGCGCGGTGCAGCATGCCGGCGGCCATCAGGCCACCCAGCGAAGCGCCCACGACAAGGATGCGTGCCACTGACTTCAGCCGCCAGGTCAACCAACCGCAGGCGCGTGCTCGGCGGCCGGGAAGTTGAGTTCGATGACGACACCGTGCGGGTCTTCGACAAAAACCTGGTGCAGCTCGAGCACCGGCACCGTGCGTTCACGAAACGGCACGCCGTGCTCGCGCAGCCGCGCCAGCGTCGGCGCCAGCCCGGTGGAGAAAAACGCCAGGTGATCGACCGCGCCGGTGCCCTGCAGGCTGGCTTCGCTGCGTTCGCCCAGGTACTGCTGCAGGCCGGCCGGGTCACTGCGATCGATGCCTATGATGTGTACCACGGCGTTCGAGTACAGCGCCGTGTCGCCCGCATACAGCCACAGCCCCGGGAACGGAAAAGGCGGACGCGGACCAACGGTCAGGCCCAGCACGTCGCAGTAGAAACGCTGGCAGGCCTGCAGGTCCAGCGTGCGGATCGAGAAGTGGTTCAGTTGCAGGGTCATTTGACAGTCTCCTTCGAACGCGGACGTGGCACGGCCGGCAGCATGGCAGGCAGCATGGCAGGCATTTGCGCCAGCATGCCGTCGATGCGGTCGCGCAGAAACTGGTCTTCCAGCGCGGCGTCGCCCTGCCCGCTGTAGGCCTGCTGATAGACCAGCGGCCAGATGCCCAGGTGGTAGATGAGGCCGCCGTGAAAGCCCATCAGCAGCGCCTCTTCACGCGGCGTGGCGTTCGCGCGCGACCGGCTGCCGGCCGAGCGCCGTGCTTCGCGCAACAGACGGGGGAAAAATTTGCTGCGGATGAGCGCGAAGTAGCGGTTGGGAATGAGCCCGTCGCTCAGGCCCGAATGCACAAGGATGCGCAGCCACTCGGGCGTGAGGATGGCGGCCAGGTATTCGCGGTAGAAGGCGTGCAGCTTGTCGGCCACCGGCAGGGAAGGATCATCAAGCAACAGTTCCCAGCGTGCGTCCCAGCGGCCGGCGATGGTCTGCTCGTACACCCTTTCGATGAGCAGCCGCTTGGTGGGGAAGTAGTGGTACAGCAGCGTGTGCGCAATGCCCAGCTCGGTGGCCAGTTCGCGCAGCTGCGCGTCCAGCCCGCGGCGGGCGAAGAATTCTGCGGCGCCGTTGATGATCTGCTGCTCGCGTTCGCGCGCGACAAGGCGGCGGCGCGCGGGGGCCGCAGCGGCATCGGCATCCGCATCGGATGTACGGGTTTTTGCGGTATTGACCATTTGCTCAACTCTGCCGAGAGTGTTGAACGTTTGCTCAACAAGCCGAATCCCGACAAACCCTAAACGCGGCGCCCGCTCACGCGGCCGCTGCGCGAAAGACCCCGCCGCATGAAATCACCGCCCTTCGACTACGTGCGCGCTGAATCGCCACAGCAGGTGTTTGCGCTGCTGGCGCAGCACGGCGACGACGCGCGCGTGCTGGCCGGCGGGCAGACGCTGCTGGCAACGCTGAACATGCGGCTGTCGCAGCCGGCGCTGCTGGTGGACATTGGCGGGCTTGGCGCGCTGCGCGGCATCACGGTGGCTGGCAACACCTTGCGCATCGGCGCGCTGACGCGCCATGTCGAGATCGAAGAATCGGCGCTGGTCGCGCAATGCGCGCCGCTGTTGGCGCAGGCCGCGCCGCACATCGCGCACCGCGCCATCCGCAACCGGGGCACCTTCGGCGGTGCGCTGGCCTATGCCGACCCCGCTGCCGAGTGGCCCGCGTGTGTACTGGCGCTTGGCGGCACGCTGGTGCTGGCCAGCGCACGCGGTGAACGCCGCGTGGCGGCGCCCGACTATTTCCAGGGCCTCTTCAGCACCGCGCGGCACGACGATGAGTTGTTGGTGGCGTGTGAACTGCCCTGCATCGCCACCGATGAGCGCCAGCACTTCAGCGAGCTGGCGCGCCGCCATGGCGACTACGCCGTCGCTGGCCTGGCCGCCTGTGCGCGCGTGGTGGGCACTGTGCTGCACGACGTACGCCTCGCCTTCCTGAGCCTTGGTGACCGGCCGCTGCGCGCGCGCAGGGCCGAGGCCGTGCTGCAAGGCGGCCCGCTCAGCGAAGCGCGCCTGAACGACGCCGACGCCGCGCTGCGCGCAGAGCTGACACCATTTGCCGACCTCACCCATTCCGCCGCCACCAAGACGCAACTCGCGGCCACGCTGATGCGCCGCGCGGTGAAGCAGTTGGCCGCCTGACAGGACCCCATCGACATGAGCACGCCCACCGATTCCCCGCAGCGCCGCATCAGCGTCAACATCAACGGCAGCAGCGTCGTGCGCGACGTGCAGTGCCGCAGCCATCTGGTGGACTTCCTGCGCGACAGCTGCGGCCTGACAGGCTCGCACCTGGGCTGCGAACACGGCGTCTGCGGCTCCTGCACGGTGCTGCTGGACGGCGACACCGTGCGCGGCTGCCTGGTGCTGGCGGTGCAGGCCGACGGCCGCCGCATCGACACGGTGGAAACGCCCACCCCGTCGCGCCGGCTGAAGGCCTTGCAGGACGCCTTCTTGGAACACAACGCGCTGCAGTGCGGTTACTGCACGCCGGGCATGCTGCTGGCGGCTTTGGACATCGTGCAGCGCCTGCCTGACGCCACCCGCGAGCAGGTGCGTGCCGGCATCAGCGGCAACTACTGTCGCTGCACCGGCTACCACGCCATCGTCGATGCCGTGTGCGCGGTGCTGGAGCAGCAACGCGCGGGGCGCTTTGCGGACGAAGCCGTCGCGCTGGAGTCAGCCGCATGAACCACCCCACCGAAGTGCCAGTGCACCGCGACCTGGGTGCCGACCTGCCGGCCGTCACCGAAGACCAGCGCCACATCGGCGTGGCGCTGCCACGTGAGGGCTCGCGCCGGCTGACGCAGGGCCGTG